>JANODW010000369.1:0-2972 GCA_031412875.1 Pirellula sp.
CCCGCACCTCTACAAGCCCAATACCGACGATGTGATCGCAGTGAAGCGCGCTGAAGTTGTGTTCCATAATGGGTTCAAACTCGAAGGAAAGATGAGCGACCTTTTTGACCTCAACAAACAAGACCCAAAAAACGCGGGCAAGTCCCACATCGCAATGGTCGATGGGATCCCAGAAGGGGCAGGGCTGTTCATGGTCGATCATCAAACCACGACCAAGGTCGATGATCCGCATATATGGATGGACGTAATGCTTTGGTCCGAAGCCACTAAATTGATTGAGGAGGAGCTCAAAAGAAGGCTGCCCGAGCAAACCGATTTCTTCACGCAACGCGCCGCACAACTGCGTGACCGATTGCAAAAACTCGATGCGATGGGAAAACGCTGGATCGAGTCGATCCCGGCCAATCAACGCATCTTGATTACCTCCCATGACGCCTTCAAATATTTTGGACGACGCTATGGACTGCAAGTCGAAGGGATCCAAGGTGTTTCGACTTCGTCCGAAGCGGGCTTGAGGCACATCGAAGACCTCGTCAACTTGTTAACCGACAAAAAGGTCCCCGCTGTCTTCGTCGAGTCCAGCGTACCCAAAAAATCGATCCTCTCCATCATCGAAGGGGCCGCGGCAAAGGGAGTCCGCGTCGCAGTCGGTGGAGAACTCTATTCCGATGCGATGGGCAGCAAAGGAAGCGGTGCAGATACCTATGAAGGGATGATGGAACACAATTTCAAGACGGTGACCAAATCCCTCGGCGGCAATCCGGAGAAATAATGGACACCGCTATTCGCATCGCCGACTTGACGGTCGCATACCAGCGCAAACCGGTGCTCTGGGAAATCAATCTCTCGATTCCAAACGGAGCATTGGTCGGCTTGGTCGGCCCCAACGGTGCAGGCAAAAGCACCTTGATCAAGTCGATCATGGAAATGGTGCCCCGTATCTCTGGGACCATTGAAGTCCACGGTGAGCCCTTGGCCAAACAACGCCGAAACGTTGCCTACGTGCCACAACGGGAGTCGGTCGACTGGGATTTTCCGGCAACGGTTCTGGATGTCGTCATGATGGGACTTTACCGCGAGATCGGATGGTTCCTACCGGTTCGCAAAGAGCACCGCAAACGCTCTATGGATGCGCTAGAACAAGTGGGAATCGCGGAACTGGCAAACCGGCAAATCAGCCAACTTTCAGGCGGCCAACAGCAACGGACATTCTTGGCCCGTGCTTTGGTGCAGTCGGCAAACATATTCCTCATGGACGAACCGTTTGCCGCCGTCGATGCCGCAACCGAACAATCCATCATCCAAGTGCTCCGCCAACAGCAAGCGCTCGGCAAAACAATTTTGGTCGTTCACCATGATCTTCACACCGTCCCAGAATACTTCGACCACCTCATTCTTCTGAACGTCCGAGCGGTCGCATGGGGAACCATGGAAGCGACCTTCACGCCCGAAAACCTGCGCCGTACCTACGGTGGTAGACTCACCCTGCTCGATGAAGTCACCGAAGCTATGCGTCGCCGAAGCTTATTAAAATAGCCCGCGTTCACCTTGACTGGAAAAAATCGCGTCCAGCGCGACCCGTTCCGCCGCTTCGTCTGCCCAAGAAAGATCCAGGTCGCGAAGCGCTTCGTAGCGTTTCCCGGTTTCGCCGACAGTTGCAATCGTCCATGGATCATTGCGCTGGACGGGCTTCTCTCCGGTGTGGCGATCGTCGGTGTGGCGATCGTCGATCGATTCGATGCCGTCGAGATGCTGCGAGGTGGAGAGTTGCGGGCCGTCGATGATCCCAAGTTCCTCAACGGGATTGACTGGGCCTGACATCCACGACTGGGAAAGGCCCTGGGTCGCAACGAGTTGCCCAGCCATAAACGACTCGACCCGATCAAATCCTCGAGCGAGACTCGTCCGTGTTGCATCTTGCATTCCAACATAGTCCGCCCCCGACGTCAATCGTCCATCTGTTGGCGCAACGACTTTGGCTCGATCGTATCCGCCCGCGCTCGACACGGCTTCTACGTTCTCAAATCCGTTCGTGAATGTTGAAAATCCGGGCCCAACAATCGACGACGCATTGCTATTGGTATTGAACAAATCGTTGCCGATGGAATCGTACAGTGTCGCTTTGTCGATCCCGCCTGCCGTCGCGTAAGCAAAGACCCGTTCAAAGCCTGAGACATAGTTGAAATAGTTCTCACCCCGTAGGCTGGTAAACTGTGGCCGAACACTCAACGTATCGTCGCTGGTCGAATCAAACACAAACGCTTGATCGTCACCACCTTGGACGGCATGCACAAAAATACGTTCGACATTGTCCACACTGAATGCATAGCCGATGCCGGTCAGCTCCGCTTTAGTTGGCCAAATGTTCAGTCGGTCATCTGTGGCCGCATCATGCAAATAAGCGCGGTCTTGACCTCCGCCACCAACATACTGAACGTTCTCAAATCCAGTGGCTCGCAAGCTCAATTGCAAACTATCCAACGTGGCCAGCCCCGGCTTGAAATCCACTGTCTCGGTTTGGGCCGAGCCGACCAAGGCCAATCGATCGTTGTTGCTATCGCCATCGAGTCGGATGCTTTTGGTTTGACTGTCCAGTCGGTAATCGATTCCCCCGACGGTTGCCACAATTCCATCGCTTAAATCGATACGGTAGTTGTCCGAGGCGTCCGTGCCGTAGATGGTGGTTACGCTCTCCAATGTCTGTACCAGATTGACGACATGCACGCTGCGAGCCGACGCACCTGGTAGTGCAAACTCAATGCTCTGCCCCGCAATCACGTTGAGATCGATTCGCCATTGATTGGCTTCCACGGTCGAGTCCACCACGTTGCCGCCAGCGTTGGCCGGCCGGAGGACTTGCAGCGAACCTGCCGCCTGCTCCCCCGCGTCGACGACGAGACTCAATATCCCCGTGTGCTCCGCCGTCATTCTGTATCGCGAAGTGCCCGCAAGCGTCTCGTTGAACAAGTCGA
>JANODW010000370.1:0-7358 GCA_031412875.1 Pirellula sp.
CTCGATTCGATGCACAACACCATGCAAATAACTGGAAATGGGAGTGGTGCCCGCTTGGACGATTTCGTGAGCGCGATCGATCATTCCAATCCTCAGCCAAAGCAGGGCTGCGATCAAAGAGCCCTCGGGCAACTGGGATTCTGCCATCCAATAATTCAGATCCCTCCCCTGGATCTTGGGCAAATCAGACGACGCTTGCAGTGATACCTTGGCCGGCAGGCTGTCTAGCCATTGCTGAAGGGGAGGTGCCAAACTGATTTTGGGTGGGATATTCATTCTGTTGGACGGGATTGGTTCGTGTTTTCTAGAAGCTGTCAAGGATCTTTCGGAACGATGCGGCGGCGTCCCCCGGTCGATCGGCCCCCCAAACCGCTTTGCTGACCGCAACGCGACCAATTCCCGTGCCTAACAACGGTTTCAAGTTGGACAATTCGATACCGCCGATTGCAAACGCTGGCAGTTGGGAGTGGACGCTTTGGAGGAATTCTGCAGTCTCCGTTAAAAAAGCGAGGCCTGAAAACGCGGAGAAGTTCTTGGTGTTGGACCGATACGTCGGCCCGCAGCCGATGCAATCCACGCCGAGTGCGACAGCGGCTCGCACTTGCTCCAAGTCATGCGTTGAGAGTCCGAGCACGCATGCGGGACGAATCAAAGAACGAGACTGGGAGACGCTCAAATCGGTTTGCCCCACATGCAGACCAAAAGCATCGGTGCATTGCAATACATCCGCGCGATCGTTGACGATCATCCGAGTGGTGGTGGCATCGACTGCGTGCACCGCCGCTTGAGTGTATCGGATCAACTCCTGTGCATCTATTTGTTTATCACGGATTTGAATGAGATCCACCCCTGCTAGGCCGAGTTCTCGGACCCTCGACACGAAGGCTTGAAGAGGCAGTTGGCAATCTGCCAAAACATACAACTTGGCTTTCGCCAAAAACGCCGTATCCCGTTGTTGCGCTAGCAGCAGTTTTGCATTGAGATCATAAACCTGATATCGAATCGTCTCGATAGCGGCAGCCGTGTTTGGATACATGAATTTAGAGACTTCTTCGAGGCAGCGGAGCGATTGCTGGACGCGCTGCGATGCGGCAGACGCGATTTGAGACAGGCCACCCTCTCTCGAAGCTTCGGCGGCCGTTTTGGTCTCTCTCCCCACATCTTGGCCAGCATCGCGACTGGCATAGAGCGCTTCGTGTATCCACTCCTGAGTAGCCGCCCGGAGTTGATGACGCAGTGTTTTGTATTTCGTTTGAAATACGCTTTGACTTTGGAAGCGGGCGATATCTTCCAAGGTACGGAACGCTTCGAAACTGCGATTGAGATTCGCATCCAATAGGCGATGCGAGGCTTGTTCTTCGTGGTGGTTCATGTTCGATTCCAGTGGGTTTCCGTTCACGCGATCAGGAGTTCGCTCACCAACGCACGAACCTTGGCATGGAGCAGCGGCAACTGCAGTTCGGGAGTGGAAGCGTCGATGTCATGGATATCCCAATATTCGACCTTGGCAGCGAAACGGTCGAATCGCTTTTCAACCCAAGGCAAATGCTCGTCGCGCTTGACCGCGATGATCCGGTCCGAGTTGGCAAAGTCATCGTCGGTTGCGTCTTTGGGTGTGCGTTGGGTATCGAACGGAATACACAGTCGATTGAGGTATTCGACCGTATAGCCGGAGATCGTGTTGGGGGTCGATTCAGGCAGAGCTAGCCCACGCGAGTCCGCTTGCCATTTTAGATTGGCGGCAGATGCTTCCCAGTTGAAGTAGATTTCTGCGAAGCGCGACCTGTAATAGTTCCAAGTGCAAAGGAATAGGATTTTTTTATGAGACATGGATCACCGCTTTCATGACTCCTGCGTTAGGATCGAGCCAATGGGGAAATTCTTTTGGCACATCGTTGAAGTCGGCATGGTGGGTAATCCATGGATCGGTGTTGATCTTGCCTTGTTCGATGAGTCCGATAATGCGACCGAAGTCGCGTGAAAGTGCATTCCGGCTTGCCATCAACGTGATCTCGCGTCGGTGAAACAACGGAGCGTGCGCAAACTCGAGATTCTGTTGAGTGATACCGACGTAGACAATCCTGCCAGCAAAGGCCGCGAACTCCATGGCCCGCACCATCGACTTGCTATTGCCGGTTGCGTCGATCACGACATCGGCTCGTTGGCCCTGCGTCATAGACTCTAGGTTTTCAATGTCGCTTGCGTCATTTCGAATCGCAAGGGTATCGGGCACCCCCATGGTGTTTCTAACAAAAGCCAATCGGGCTTCGCTGATATCGGCAACGATGGGCCGAGCTCCTGACAACTTCACGAACTCGAGCGCGGAGAGACCGATGGGACCAGCACCGACGACCAATGCGGTCTCCCCTTGTTTGCAACCGCTTCGATCGACCGCATGGCAACCGATCGCCAATGTTTCGACCAGAGCCGCTTGCTCCATCGACAACGCGCCCGCCAAATGCAGCTTCCTCGCAGGCAACAGGATTCGCTCTGTCAACCCGCCATCGCACATCACCCCGAGCGTTTTATGATGCTCGCAGCAATTGGTAAATCCACGACGGCACGCATAGCATTGCTGGCAGTTGAGATACGGTTCGACCGAACAGCGATCACCCGGCTTTACATTCGATACACCCGCGCCAATGGCGAGCACCTCAACACCCAGTTCGTGCCCAGGAATCCTGGGATAGGAAAAGAAAGGGAACTTCCCAAGGTAGCCGCCCAGGTCGGTGCCGCATACCCCAACGCGATGGACTCGAACCAATGCTTCACCGGCCGCGGGTGCTTGCGGTTCGGGGATATCGATGATTCGCCAGGACTCGGGTTTCTCTAGTTGCAATGCTTTCATCGTCCGTCTTTCCGTACTTCCGTCGTTGGGCTTTTTCGTGCCTTGCTCGTTCTCTATTTCAGTTGTTTTCGGGAAGCCCTTCGCGGTGCCCGATGTTCTTCACAGGCGCCAACATGGCGATCACCTCCGACATCAATTCGGTATCCACCGGCGCTTCCAACCATTGCACCCATTTACGGATGTTGTTCGGGTTAGCGCTGCCCGCGATCGTTGTGGCCATGTCGGGGTGGGCGCAGGAGAATTGCAAAGCCAACTGCGCGATGTCCACTCCTCGCGATTGGCAGTATTCCGCCGCCCTGCGAGCCGCCGCTTGGACCTCTTTGGGATCGCGGAACCAAACTGGCAACGTGGCGTTGGTGAGCAACCGGGCTGCGAACGGACCACCGTTCATGATGCCGATATTCTTTGCTTTGAGCTTGGGAACTAGCTCATCCGCCAGCCTTGTGTTTTGCAATGTATATTGATTGTACGACAAGATGCAATCCAGCTCAGACTGTGAACTCACGACATCAAAAATCTTCATCGGATAGCCGCTAATACCGACGTAGCGAACCTTTCCCGACTGCTGGATACGTCGAAGCGTGGGCAAGGTCTCGTCGATGATCTGTTGCAACGGGACGAATTCGATGTCATGGCAAAGGATAATGTCCAAATGATCCGTTCCGAGCCGATGCAAGCTGACATCGACACTCTCTGCCACTCGCTTGGCAGAAAAATCAAAATGGCCGACGTCGTACCGTCCTAGCTTGGAGCACAATGTGTATTGATCGCGTGGGACCTCGCGAAGCGCAATCCCCAAAAGAACCTCGGACATCCCACGTCCATAGAACGGCGAGGTGTCGATGAAATTCAGGCCGAGTTCCAATGCGACCCGAACGCTTTCAAAGATTTCGTCGAGTTGCACGCTGCGAAACTCGGCCCCTAAGGAGGAGGCGCCGAAGCTGAGTATCGGAAGTTCAAGCCCGGTCTTGCCAAGTATTCGTTTTTCCATGATGGATCGGTTAAAATTGGGATATTTATAGTGAGGAACGATTGCGACATACACCTGCGGGTGCTGCCAGCCCCGTTGGGTTGGGAGCAAGAGACGCTGGTCGCTAGTCCAAGAAAAGCGGTTTGAGATGGCGATCGAATAGATTGGTCGTGACCTGTTCACCGACGATCGCTGCGTTCGATTTGAGGAGATCGGTGAATCGGGCCCCAGCCTTCGCGGCCACTTTAAAAGAGACGTGCAGCAATTGCCTGACGTTGGCGTTGAACAGTGGGTTGCTGGGGATATGCCGAATGGTGCTTGCAAATGCCTTTCCATCCCAGGATGCAACCTCCAATGCATTGGGCAACCGGGAACGATCAATATCGATTACGCTCGCGTAAGGGGCACACAACTCATCGATGTGTTCAAAGGCATAGGCATATATTTCCTTTGCCAGTTGCAACCCATCGCCCCCTGCCTCTGCCAAGCCGATGATTTCCTCGAGCCAAGTTGTCCCAGCCGTTTTGAGATGGATGCCGACACCTGTCGAACGGAGCGCCCGACGGATGATCGGATAAAGGCCGAACTTGTCGCTCCCGCTGTGCACGCTCAATTTGAGATTGGTTGGCAACCCATACTGCCCAATTGCGAAACGGATGACGGCCAGATCATCATGGAACTCCCGTTCGAACTGCATCAGATCCCCGACATAGTCTACCCCTTTGTTGAATCGGCCCGTGAACTTGGGAGCGATCGTTTGGATCGGCAGATTCTCGTCGGCCAGTGCGGCCAAAATGATCAGCAACTCCGGGGGCGTTTGCGGCGCATCGGTCTCATCCATGGAGACTTCTGGGACGAAGTTTCCCAACCCTTTCTTGCGTTCGATGGTGCGATAGATCTCCCCTGCTTGTCGGGTCGCAAGCAAGTATTTGCGCGCCACACGCTGGACTTCGTCGCGCCCAATCGACAACGGGGCATCGATTCCAGGAATCGAGATCGCGTTCAACAGTTCGGGATGGCGTTGCACGAAAAGCGAGACTTCGGCGTCCGATGCGGGCTGGCCGATGGAGTCCGCCACGTCGATCGTAAAAAAATTCGAACTCGCCATAAACCGATCTACCGTCTTGAGCTGTATATGGTCCGCATCGACATACCACGGGTACTTCCATCCGAGTTCGGTGACAGCGGATGCGGCCGCGTCGTAAACACTTTGCGGCTCCGAACCAATAAAAGTATGTTCCCGGTTGGATTTGTTCCAGACGGGAACGACGACACCGCGCCGGGCAGAATCCATTTGATTTGCCAACGCCATGAACGCGGCCAATTGCGACTTGGCCTGATGGGCGAATCGATCGCCCACCCCGAACGAGTAGGGTTCCAAAACTAACATCGAGGTACCTTATTGAGAGTCAAGATGCGCTGAATTGTCATGGAATTTAGGCAGCTTGGAAATGGCAAAACAGGTATCGAGATTCACGATTAGACTGTGAAGTTAACATAGTCGCCTTTCGATCCGCGAAAGGTGCGGTCCATCGCGAACTTTTGCGGAGCAAAAGGCGACTATCCATCGCGTACTTTTGCGGAGCAAAAGGCGACTATCTATTGCATGGCCAGTATCCTTTCACGGCCGATTGACGTTCTCCGCGTTCGTCCAGCTCGTACGCAGGGGATAAACTTCGAGGGATGCGAAATGGACTTTGCCTCCGCGGGGTTCCAGTCGCACCGATTGATCTTCTGGTTTTGCAAGGAAGGGGAGCGGGAAATAGGTCAGCCCGCCGCTGGCGAAAATTTCCAGAGTTGTCTTATCTACATAGATCGTGAGCTGTTGTTTGCCATGCAGCAGGGGCGCGGAAGCTCGTATTCCATTGACTTCGATCTCCTGTTTTGCAGCGTCGTAGACAATCGTTGCACCGCGGATTTGAATGGAGAGCGATTGGCCTTCGGCAGGCTCGAATTCCGCTCGGAGTTCGATGAGTTCGCTTCGGAATGTTTCCAATGCTTCCGCTGCATTGGGTCCCCCTCGAAGTTTAACAAGTTCCTGCACCGGAGTGTGATAGAGGCGAGGGCCATCGGGCGTGGTTCGAAGCGTTAGCTCGCTTGGGATCGATTGCAATTGGTTAAAGGGCATGCCTGGCGAAGGGGCTTGGATCCAACCGATTTGAATGCGTCGTCCATCGGGAATATCGCTGAAGGTCTGTGCCGCGTAGAAGCCTCGTCCACGGACGTCCGCGATTCTGCTATTTTCGGGACGAAAGCGTTCTCCGTCAAAAGTGCCGATAGCATATTGGCTGTCGGCCGCCGTCAGAACCCAGCGAGAATTTTTGCGATCGCCATCGATAGGCAGTTCAAAAAAATCGGGGCACTCGAACAGGTATTTATCTCCATCGATCCCCCCTTCGGTCACGCTGGTTTTCACCCAGTCTTTTAGGTTAGAGGATTTGAAGAAATGCACGGAATGCTTTTTTCCAGGAAGTTCTACGTAGAGCACTTGGCACCAGCTTTTGCTGGGCTGATGCCAGAACACCTTTGGATCGCGATTGCCGTTGCTGATTTGTTGGATGACTGGGTTTTTTTCATATTTGGTAAATTGCCGTCCATCATTGCTGTAGGCAATGCATTGGGTGGTGGGATTCCCAGCCGCGGTATAGACCAGCACTAGAGGCGGTTGGTTGTTTTTCCCGAAGCCGCTGGTATTCTCCCAATCGACGACGGCGCTTCCGCTAAACATGGGCCCCAGGTCGTCCGGGGCGAGTACATCGCCATGCTCCACCCAATGGACCAGGTCCGGACTGGTGGCATGTCCCCAATGCATGTTTCCCCAATTCCAACCATACGGGTTGTGTTGGAAGAACAGGTGAAACTCGCCTCGATAAAAAACCAATCCATTCGGATCATTTTGCCATCCACGTTTGGGCGAGAAGTGGAATTGCGATCGCAAGGGTTCTGCATAGAGGTTATCCAACTTGGGCAAATCATCCGACTGCACGATGCTATCGATAGCCTGGGAGCCCTTTGGCAAGAGGTCCACCGACAAACTGATTTCTTTTCCGACCCATTGGCTCATATCGACTGTCGCCCACCAATCCGGGGTGCCGTCCGCTAGCTCCATATCCAACCGGTGCGTCTGCTTGCCGTCGACCTTGATGGAAAGGACGCGGGCCTTGGCACCGATCTTCATGGGAAAGCGAAGGAATTTCTGTTTGACGGCCAGTTGTCGCGAAACGTTCTTTTCGACCGCAATCGGTGGCGTGGCCATGGCGATTGAGCCCCGGTTGTCGGTCTGAACGATTTGGTCTACGTTGATGTGTCCCCAACCTCCTTTGCGATTGTCGACAATCTCGATGGTCGCGTTGCGATTCTTTAATTTGCTGACGTCCCATGCGAGCGGCGATAGACGTTCGCTCCCACCGCTGTCGGTGTTCGGGCCGGTTGCCGTTCGTGCCACCTGCCCATCGACGATGAGGTGGATGCAAGTCTCATCTGCCCATCCACCCCCTCCGATAAGGAAAGTAATGTAGTTGCGTTCAAGTTGGAACGGCG
>JANODW010000371.1:0-4157 GCA_031412875.1 Pirellula sp.
TCGATTTCGTTGGAGACACTATGGACGGCTGCTGCCCTCGCATGAAAATCTTTGCAGGCCATAATCCGATCAACCAAAGCCGGGTCCAGCTTTCGAAAGCTCTCCTGCAACCACATCGCTTCACACAGTTTATTCGGAGATGCTTTGCCCGAGATCCATTGGTTCACTGCCGATAATACGTCCGCTGCCTTCCGACTGCGCAACTCGGTTCGGGCACGGTACCGTGTTCGGTGTTCGTATTCGGTAAGCTGTTCCAACAATTGCGGTATCGATTTTTCAAATTGCGTTACAGGCTCAAGCAACGGCTTGTTTTTGTTGACCATGCGATAAACCCGACCATGTTCATGATCCCGGTTTGGATCGCGCTGGGAGTACTGCATATGACCGATAAACGCACTGCACCAATCGCCAAACCAGATCGCTCCGTCGGGGCCGATTTGCGGATCGACTGGCCGAAAGAAATTGTCGGTGGAGCTCAATAGGTCTTCGATGCGTTTGCCGGTATAGCCTGCGGTACCCGGTTCGTCGCCCATCGTAAACCGGGGCATCCCGTGCATGTTGATCACGCATGCATAGATGAATTGACCTTGGACATCGTCGGGGAAATGACGCGATGTTAAAAATGCATTTCCCACGGCTGGCCGCATGCCTTGATTGTCAAAATTCGGGTTCAGAGTCCGTCTTTGAGAGACGGGATAACCTGATAGTGGACTGGTCCAATGCTGCTGCGCGTTGGTTCCGTCCCCGATGATTCCTTGGCCCCATTCATCGAATACCATGCACCAGGGATTCCCGTAGCCTGGGGTGCGAAAATGCTGGAATTTCCAGGACAAAGGGTCGAGTACGTAGGCTCCTGACGGCCCATTGCTTCGAAATGGCCCCCAAGGGGACTCGAGAGTGGTGGACATCGAAACTCCCTCGAGCATATGAAGCAAACCTCCGTGCGAAAACTCAAAGGCACCCATCGTATGGTGCGTGTCATCGGTCGCCAAACCATCGATGACTTCGGTCACTTCGTCGGCTTTATCGTCTCCGTTGGTGTCTCGCAAAAAGACGATGCGAGGTTCGTCGACGACCAGCACACCGTCTTGAAAAAACTCAAAACCCGTCGGGCAAATCAGCTTGTCGTAAAACGTTTTGCAGACGTCAGCCCGCCCATCCTTGTCGGTGTCTTCGAAGATCAGCAACTTGTCGCCCGGCTTGGCGGCACCGGGCAACCATTGTGGATAGTTGATCATGCAGGAGACCCACAGCCTGCCCTTGTTATCAAAACCGATTTGTGACGGCTTTGCGAACTCTGGGAAATCCTTTTCGGATACGAATAGTTTGACTTCGAATCCCTCGGGGACCTTCATCTGAGCGATCGATTCGTCGGGCGTTGGGTATACAAGGGTTTTAGGTTCTCGCATCTCGCGGAATTTTTCGTCGCGCGTTCCAAACATGGTTTGCGGAATAAAGACTTCACCGGTCTTCGAATCGTCGGGCTTTTCTGGGACCGGTTTCCCTGCGGCCAAGTCCCAAATGTAGCGATCACGAACCGCAACCATTTTTCTTATCTTTTGATACTCACCCGGAAAGGTCTCCGTATCCCACGTGCGTCTTCCTCCGTACACGTACCAACCGTTGAGCATGCGATAGTCTTGCAGATGCAGCCAAGACTTATCATTGACGGCTTCGCGAATGCGATGAAACTTGGAAACGTCCATTCCCAGCGGATGGGAAGAGGCGAAAAGTTGCTGATCGAGTTGCGACGCGATGAGCTTGTCTCCCTGCTCGTTTGCGTGGATTCCATTGATGGTGTATTGATTGCCGGGCTTGTCGTTATATACCGGGGCCGTTGTTTCAAAGAGTTCGACGTAAGGTACATTTTCTTCTTGCGCTAAGTGCTTGATTGCCTGCGCGTAGAGCTTCAATGATTTGTTATTAGCGACGCCATCTGGCAAATGTTCATTCTCCGTTTTTTCAAACGCCATCGGGCTTACCAACACAAAGCGCGGTTCTTTTCCTTCTTTGCTAAATCGCTTTTTGTGTTTCGCGATCCAATCTTTGTATTTCACGCGAAA
This sequence comes from Pirellula sp., assembly GCA_031412875.1. Classification (GTDB taxonomy): domain Bacteria; phylum Planctomycetota; class Planctomycetia; order Pirellulales; family Pirellulaceae; genus JBKCUI01. The sequence goes on from JANODW010000371.1 coordinate 2,064, forward strand.
ATCAGCAATTGCCTGGGTAGAATCCCCTTTGAAATGCTCATTGAAACCGAAAAAGCAGATGAACAGTTGGGGACCAAAGATGTCCATCGGGTCGTCGATTTTGGTGTAATTGTCGGGTCGCTGTTGTAAGCCCACTTCGTCTGCCGGCCAGCCGAAATTGCGTACCTGCAGTTGGTGTGTTGGGAATCGCGTATGAAGCAGCGTTTCGAAATTGCCGAACAGATTCATCCGCTCTGCCAAGGAGCTTCCCACCAGGGCGATGCGTTCGTTCGGATGGACTAGGAGTGAGGTTTTAGGCGCGGGTTTGTCCCGGAATGGCCAGTCCGGAGACCCCTTGGGGTCGGGCATGCTTGGCGCTTTGCCCAAACCAAAATCCTCTGGATGCAAATTGGCGGCCTTCCAATAGTTAGGGTCGTTGATGAAGCCGTAGAAGCTTGGATAGAAGGGATCCACAAAGGCAACATCCGCTTTTGCGGGCACGTCGCGATCGGTTAAAAAGTACGCGGCATTGACAATCAAGCGTCGTAGGTCCTCGTTCACAAAGTCGACCGAGGCACCTGCGGTCGTGCAAAAGGAGGTCCCAGTGCTGACGCTGCCTGGGCGAACATAGGTATGCAGCCAAGCCAGCGCTTGCATAGGATTGTTTTTGTCGCTGGCATCGTTTCCCGATTTAGGGTCCATGCTTTCGGTCACAGCCCCTCGCATGAGAATCGTGTCGGCGCTCGTCAAGTGAGTTACTCCGTAAACGTCGGATGGGCCGAAGATATCTTTGATTCCCCGCAGAATAGGGTGGGACGATTGTCCAACCTCGATGACGCCGCGCGTTCCGTCTTTTTTGTGCCTGCCATGATGACTTACCCAGGTTTCGCCTAGGATTTTCAACCCAAAGTCGTTGAACGAAACGCCGCCAAAGCTACCGTTTCCTTTGAAAGCATGCGTTGCCGTACGAATTCCGATCACCGGTTTTCCGGCTTGGATGTACGCTTCGATATGTTTGGCTTGTTCCGGAACGGGTGCACGGAACCGCGTTCCAATGATCATTAAATCCGCATCGTTGAGCGCTTCGAGCCCCCGCAGTCCCGCCGAGTGGTTGGGGTCGATGTAGTCGGCTCCCTCCGGTCCGAACGAGAATAGGACCGTGCACTTGAACCCGTGCCGCTGGCTGAGAATCTTGCCGAGCATCGGCATGGTCTCTTCGGTCCGATACTCTTCATCGCCCGAAATCAAAACAACATGTTTGGTGGGCTTGCCGCCGGCCGGTTCGAATACCAATCGATCGGTGGCGTTACCATGAGCAACAGCGTAGGGGTTGGAGAAGAAAAGGAATGTAGCGAAAAGAGAACAAACCAAACGGGAGCTTAGCATAGGATTGCGTTTCGTATCTGGTAGCTTCGCGGAGCGCGAGGGGTGGGAAGGAATGGACCATTAAAATGGTAACCAATCCGCACTCTGTAAGCTATACATCGGTCCGCAAAGCGCCCAGTTCTGTGGGCGGGTAAGCCGATCGCTATTTTCGACGCCGCCCGCTACGCCCGTTAAGCTAGGACTTGGCCAATGCGCCGCGTTTTTCGCGAATGGTTTGCAGCAATTGCTTTTGCGGCGCCACAAACTTGGCAACCCCTTGTTCCATGAGGATCTGCTCCATATGCGGAACATTGACGGCGACATCCAACTCTTGGGCGAGCGAATCGCTGATCTGGCTGGCCACTTGCGAGGTAAAACTCTGGCCACTGGCAGCCACTGCAGCGTTGGTGTCGGGTGGATTGGTTTGGATGTCCGAGCCGGCCAGCGCAGCGACGTATTTCCACGGAGCATCGGCCGCATTCTTGGTTCCGGTGCTGGCAAAAATGATTTCTTGCTTGAGGGGAGTAGGATGGTCCGACCAAAATTTCTGGTTCGCCTCCCAAATCCGTTTCGCGTTGAGGATCCCGTATTGACCCTGCGCGCCGACCGACAGTTGCTTGCAATGGTCTGCCGTGTATTGGTCGATGCGAGACACAAAAATGCTGTATACACTTTTAAAATGTTCGAGCGATTTGCGGCGTTTTGCTCCTCGCCATACCGCATCGCGGGCGAGATCGTATTGTCGCATCG
>JANODW010000372.1:0-19361 GCA_031412875.1 Pirellula sp.
GGTGAGTTTCACCGGACTGGTTTACAGCGGCGACGGCAAACGGGTTTATATGAGCAACGTGGGTGGCTCGATCAAAGTTTTCTCCGTGGGGGCCGATGGCAAGCATTCGCCGTCGCACACCATCCCGCTGCCCGATGCCAAAGCACCTCGCCGAGCGCAAGAGATCCCCAGCGGGCTGGCGATCGATGATCAGGCTGGCAAGCTCTATGTGTGCGGCAATCTGTCCAATACCTTGATTGAAATCAACGTCGCAGACGGATCTGTCCTTCGTAAATTCCCGGTGGGTGTCGCGCCCTACGATGTAGTGATCCATCAAGGAAAAGCGTACGTCAGCAACTGGGGTGGGCGTATTCCTGGCGAAGGGGACTTAACCGGCCCTGCAGGAAGAGGCACGACCGTGCGTGTCGATCCGGTTCGGCACATTGCCAACGAAGGCACCGTTTCAATCGTGGAGTTGAATTCCGGAAAAACAGAAACCACGATGGTCGGCCTGAGCCCAAGCGACTTGGCGGTCTCGCCCGATGGCAAGTATCTCGTTTGCGCCAACAGCAACAGCGACTCGGTGTCCATCCTTTCAACGGAGACCGGCAAAGTGGTTGAGACGGTTTGGGTGAACGCCAAGCAATCGGACTTGTACGGAGCAGCCCCCAACGCGTTGGCATTCGATGCACAGGGAGAAACATTGTATGTGGCCAATGGATCGCAAAATGCGATCGCCGTCATCGCCTTTGACCCGGCCGACAAAGGTGACACGCGACTCAAGGGACTCATTCCGGTCGGTTGGTACCCTGGTGCGGTCCTATTGGATCCGGTTCGCAAAACGATTGACGTCGCCAACCTCAAAGGCTTGCCGACCAAACCGTCCAAGAAAGAAAGTAGCGCCGGATTCAATTCCCATCAGCACAACGGATCGATCTCGATTGTCCCGATCCCCAATGCGGACCAACTGACGATCTTGTCCGAACAGGTTGCCAAAAACATGCGGCGCAGCGCGATTGCGGAAGCCGCTTTGCCAGCCCGGGCAAACCAACCGCCTCGCCCCATCCCGCAACGCATCGGCGAGCCGAGCACGATCGAACATGTGGTCTACGTGATCAAAGAGAATCGGACTTACGACCAAGTGTTTGGGGATATCGAGCGGGGCAATGGCGATCCCGGCTTATGCATATTCGGCCGCAACGTCACTCCCAACCAGCATCGCTTGGCAGAGCAGTTCGTTCTCTTGGACAACACCTATTGCTGCGGCATCCTGAGCGCTGACGGCCACCAATGGAGCACATCCGCTCTCTCCACCGCCTATCTCGAAAAAAGCTTCGCCGGATTCCCGCGTAGCTATCCGGACGGGATGGGAGACGACGAGTCGGATGCGTTGGCTTATTCGCCTGCAGGGTTCCTGTGGGACAACGCCACTTTGCATGGCAAGTCCATTCGCAATTACGGAGAGTTCATGAAGCCGATGGTTCGCTTTCGGGACAAGGCCAAAAAGGGGAAGCCCGACTTCCTATCTTGCTTCCGCACGTGGAAGGGAGGGGATGAAGTCGTCTTTGAAAGCGAGCCTTGCATCGAAAGCATTCGGCCCTATTCCCCCAAAGACTACGTGGGCTGGGCCATGGAAGTACCCGACCAAGTCCGAGCGGATTTCCTATTGAAGGAGCTAGCGGAATTCGAAAAGAAAGGGACTTTCCCCGCCTTGACGCTCATTTGCTTGCCCAACGATCATACCAGTGGGACCTCCGCCAAATTCCCGACTCCCGCCTCGAGCATGGCCGACAATGACCTTGCCTTTGCTCGTATCGTCGAGGGCTTAAGCCATTCAAAATTCTGGCCCAAAATGGCCATCTTTGGAATTGAAGACGACCCTCAAAACGGTTGGGATCATGTCAGCGGATACCGCACGACGGCTTACTGCATCAGCCCTTATGCCAAGCGAGAAACAACGGTGAGCACTCGGTACAACACCACCAGTTTGTTGCGAACCATCGAACAGATTCTGGGGCTGCCACCCATGAATCAGTTCGATGCGGGAGCGACACCGATGTTTGATTGTTTTCAAGAAACGCCCAACCTAACTCCCTACGATGCAGTCGCGGTGAATTTTCCGCTGGACCAACTGAACTCCCCTCCGGTTGCGATTGCGGATCCCGTTCGCCGCCAATTTGCGGAACGTTCGGCCACGATCAATTTTGCAGAAGTGGACAAGGCGCCTGAGGACTTGCTCAACCGCATTCTATGGAATGCGATGCGCGGCGATCAAGCTTATCCAGACTGGGCCATCACGGCGACCGAAGACGAGGATGAGGAGGAAGCCGAGGAGCACCTCGTCCAAGAGAAAGAGGTACGCAATGACAAGTAGCTGGGGAGTTCCTGAACTGGAAACGACATCCTCAGTCATTCGCATTTCACCTGACATCAATGTCCCCATCACCGCCCGCGTCAAACAGTTGATCGACACGCCGGCATTTCGCCGACTGTCGAGGATTAGCCAGTTGGGGCTGGTCTCATTTGTCTACCCAGGGGCGACGCACACTCGCCAAGAACATTCGTTGGGAGTGTATCGCAACGCGGTCGAGTTTTTACAGCGTCTCTCCGGTCCAGAATCGCTGGGAGGCGCATTGAGCGATACCGATGTCAAATTGTTTTTGGTTGCAGCGCTCTTGCACGATGTGGGACACTGGCCATTTTGTCATGTCATAGAAGACATGTACCTGGCAGGGATCCCCAAACACGAACAGTTAGCTCGACGCTTGATCACTCAAGGAGAAATCGCGACGGTTCTGGAACGCGATTGGCACTTGGAACCGAGCGATGTTGCCAATCTCTTGGCACCGAACAAAAAAACCGGGACCATGGAGCTACTGCAATCGATGCTGAGCGGCCCGGTAGATATAGACAAACTGGATTATCTGGAACGAGACTCACTGCATGCTGGGGTTCCCTATGGTCGCAACTTCGACCGCAATCGGTTGGTGAATTCGCTTTGCATCGATACCGACCAAAATCGATTGGCCATCACCGACAAAGGGCGCACGGCCGCGGAGATGATGGTCTTTGCTCGGTATGTAATGTTCAGCGAAGTCTATTGGCACCATGCGGTCCGAAGCGCGTCGGCCATGCTGCAGCGGGCAGCGTATGCTTTGCGAACGGATACGGGCCTCACGCAGAGTTGGATCGATATGAACGAAGCCGAAATGATTGACTCGTTGGTCGCATCGAGTCGCGACCAAGAATGGGAGCCCTGTATCGACGGCCTCTTCGGCAAACAAAGAGAACTTTACAAACGGGTCGCTCAATTCGACTTCATGAACCATCCCGAGGAACATCGCTCGCTCGCCAGAAAACCTTACTCGGAAATCGTCGAACTGTCCGCAAAGTTGGCTACCCATATGCAGCAAACTGCCGGGGTTGCCGTCGGACCGCACGACATTCTGATCGACGCGCCGCCGGTGAAATTAGAAGTGCAATTCCAACTGGATGTGCGGCAGAGAGACGGAAGCTACCGCACGTTGGGGGAATTGTCGCCGGTGGTGCACGCGTTGGCGACGAGACAATTCGACGACATCGTCAAACGGGTTCGCATTTTCGTCCGCCCCCATCTTCGGGCCGCAGCTCAGTCGATCGATTGGGCATCGCTCTTGATGGAATAAAGGGTCGGCAGAATCAATCCTACCGTAGGATGGGACCATTGTCCCGTCCGTTTGAGAGTTCGGTTTGAGAGTTCGGTTTGAGAGTTCGGGACAATGGTCCCAAACTACGGCTGGTATGTTTCAGCTTGCTGCTCGCCTAAGTAGTCAGCTTTTGCCGAAAGCGTTCGATTTCTTCGATTTCTGCTGGGGTCAATCGAAACTCGAGCGCTCCCGAAATCCCGGCGACTTGCTCGGGTGTTCGAATGCCGACGATCGCTGCGGTGATCGCAGGATGGTTGAGCACCCATGCCAGCGCGACTTCCGCGGCCGTGCGATGGTGCCACTTGCCAATTTCGATCAGCTTCGCAGCGATTTGGAGGTTTCGCGAAAGAAGCGGTTCCTGGAAGTTGGTGTTGCGGATGCGCCAATCGTCCGATGGCAAGTTGGCGATCCGTTCTTTGCTCATGGCTCCGGTGAGAAGCCCTGATCCCATAGGGGAATACGCAAGCACGCCGATCTGATGTTGATGCGCGTAAGGTAAGATCGCGGTTTCTACTTCTGGACGAACGAGCGAGTAGGGCGGCTGCAGCGAAGTGACGGTCGCGATCTTTTGGACACGTTCCAATTGTTCGCAATTGAAATTCGAGACGCCGATCCAGCGGACCTTGCCTTCGCGTTGGAGCGAAGCCAGGGTACTCCAACCTTCTTCGATCGATTCCTCGGGTTCGGGCCAGTGGATTTGATACAAGTCGATCGTGTCGACTTGCAAGCGACGCAGGCTATCTTCGCACTCTTGTCGAATGGACGAAGCCCTCAGATCCTTTTGAATTTGCCTATCTTGGTCCCAGTTTCGTCCGCACTTTGTGAACACATAAGGGCGTTTGCCCGAGTAGTTCTTGAGCGCTTCGGCAACCACTTCTTCGGAATGCCCTAAGCCATAGACAGCGGCGGTATCGATCCAGTTCATACCCGCATCCAAGGCCGCGTGAATCGCTTTGACCGAATCGCGATCATCCTGCGAGCTCCATGAAAAGGCCCAGCCCGCGCCCCCGATCGCCCATGCACCTATTCCCAACGGTGAAAGAAACAAATCGGAATTCCCAAGTCGCTTGTTCTGCATATCTAGTTCTGAAGTATTCGCTAAGGTGGTTCCGAGGCTCAACCAATCAAACGGAACCCAAAGTATAGGACCCCCCCGCGCAAAACGTCAATCGTTTCTACCGCCAGGGCTCACCCAATCGTGCAGGGCTCGCCCAATCGTGGCCAAATGCACAGCGTGCCTTATAAATCCAAGAAATGACTCGATAGGGGTGAACGCTTTCCCGGCAGACGTGGTAAATTGGAGTTAGATATCTACAAAATATCCCCCAAAGGAGTTTGGATTGGCTGTTTTGCACATACTTTGGGCACCCGATTGTTGAGGTACTGTATGTCTGGGGCGGACAATAAAAAACCAGATCCAAGCAAAAACCCCGAGGAACCGAATGTCCGTCATTATGAAACGACTGACTTTTCGGCCTCGCTGCAGTTTGAAAAGGGAGCACCCGATGACATCCCGATGGATGCCTATGCGACCCAGTATGTCGATCGGCCTTTGCCCTCCGAGGATGCCAGCGCGGGCGCAGGAAAGAATCTCTTTCCGACCGACATCCCCGGCTTCATCGTGGAAAGCGAATTGGGCCGCGGGGCTTTCGGCGTGGTGTTTTGCGCTCGCGATCAAATGCTGGACCGAAGAGTCGCCATCAAGAAACCGCTGATCAGCAACCCAGCCCATCGCCAGCAGTACATCGACGAAGCCAGGAAAGCGGTCAAGCTCGACCACCCATCGATTGTCCCCATCTATCAGGTAGGGATGACGAGCAATGGCGAACCGTTTGTGGTTCAGAAGTTGATCTTAGGCTCAACGCTTCGGCAAATGATTCAGAACGGCGGAAGCCGATTGCCGTTGGCCCAGATCTTGGGAATCATGCGTCAAGTTTGTTTGGCAGTCGATGCTGCCCACACCGCGGGTATCGTCCACCGGGATTTGAAGCCCGAGAATTTGCTCGTGGAGCCCGAGGGACGCGTCTACGTGGCCGACTTTGGATTGGCGATTCTCGAGGACGATGAAAACAACAAGAAGGGACGAGAAGTCGCAGGCACGCCGCTCTACATGTCGCCCGAGCAGTTCGCCGGCCGAGTCGAATGGTTGGACGGTCGATCCGATATTTGGGCACTCGGAGTCATCCTCTACGAATTGCTATCCGGCAAAACTCCCTTCACCGGCAACAGCTTGAACGAGCTCAAGGACCAGATCAAGAACAAAGACCCAAGGCCCATTCACCAACGCGATCCCAAGATCCCCAGCGCCTTCGATGCGGTCTTTCGCAAGTGCTGTGCAAAAACCGTGGGGGAACGGTACTCCAGCGTCCGGGAACTGATTGCGGATTTGGATGTGATTACCGAATCGCTGCCCATGTTGGATACGGTCAACATGATATCCTCTTCGCAAACAGGAGCCTTCAAAGCATTGAGCTCGCATGGTTCGGCGATTGGTTCGCATGCCGAATCCAACCTTGGCCCCAATGCGGGCTCTCTTGGGAACCGTAGCAGCAACGCCTCCGGCACGGGACAATCCACGGTCCGCAACTCGTTTGGCGGGTCGACCGTAACGCAGCCCGGGAGCATCCGAAAAAGCGTCGCTCCGCTGGTGGTCGTGGCGTTGCTTTTAGGCGCCCTGGTCAGCGGCGCTTGGTTTGCCAAACTCGGTCCCTTTGCAAGCACCTCGCAGACGAATGCTGGCGATAGCAAGACTGGCGATAGCAAGACTGGCGACAGCAATAGTGGCGATAGTAAAACTAGCGATGGGAAGACGGGAGGAGGCAATGCGAATGCGCCAGAGCTCAACAGCACTCCTGGAAGCAACCCGTCCGGTGCCGGAAGCGATCAGAAAGATGCACCGAAGTTAACGGTTCCGAGCAAACCGTTTCGAGTCTCTTCGGATGGCAAGGGGACGCACGAATCGATCGCCAAAGCGATTGCGGACTCGTCGGCTGGCGAAACGATCACCATCCTTGCAGGGACATACCGAGAAACGATGGTTATCGATCGGTCCATCAAACTGATTGGGCAAGGAGACGTGCAGGTCATTTCCACCAATGGTTCGTGCGTCAAACTGCAGGGGGACAGTCAAGTCAGCATCGAGAAAGTGACCTTTGATTCTCAGGCAGCCAACTTCAATACGATCGACATCTACGGGGGGCGTTTGACGTTGACGCAGTGCGACGTTTTTGCAAGTTCGCCGTCGTCGTACGATTGCGTGAAAGTGAGAGCCAACGGGACTTTGGTTGCGGAGAAGTGCAAGTTTGAATCGACAGTGCACGCGGCGGTATCCGGGGAGAATCTTTCGTCGATTTCGATCGAAGACTCCTCGTTTAGCTTTTCTGGCAATGCGACTTCCGACTCCAAGCGGATCGGGATCCAAGCCAGTGGGACCAAAGGACTGCTGCGCCATTGCGTATTCATGGGCCCATGCGTTGGCGGCATCGATTGGAAGGACAGTCCAGATCAAGAGCTCAGTATCGAGGGATGCCAATTCGACAATTGCGACATTGGGATTCAAGTCAGGCGCTGCAAGTTGGTGACGATCAAGGGAACATTGGACCAACCCTGTGAGATCAAGAATGCGGAATGGGGCGTGAGCATCAAGGACAGTCAAGCTGACCTTTCCAAGTTAATTATTGAGGGATTCTCGGATAGAAATCGGGTGGCCATTCAGATCACAGAAAAGTCAAAGGCCAAATGCACCGACTGCATCCTGTCGGGTTATGCGTCGGGAATATGGGTCAATCAAAGTTCGCTCGTGGTGGATCGCGTGCAGACCCGCGAGACGGGTTTCGTTGGGATGCTGGTGGACGGCGGTACAGTCGAAGGCAACGACTTAAGCCTCAAAACGATATCGTGCTACGGTCTAGCGGTGTTGAGCAAAGGGGCAATGGTCAAGTTGAATTCGCTCAATGTGGATGCGGAGCCTGCCGCTGGAATTGGACCTCCGGCCGTCTATGTTGCGTCGGGCACGATCGAGTTCAAAGATGGAATGTTTTCCAATTGCCTCTGCGGTATCTTTGTCGATCCTGCCCGAGCGATTATCAACTCGACGGGCCTGCCGGAAAAAAGGAGCTTGATCGAATTGATTGGAGATCCGCAGAAGATTCAGATGACGCTCTCGCCCGTCGAGGTGCTGAGCGACCGAATGACTCTGAAGAAATGCGATTACGCATGGGTATTCAATGGGATTGGGTCCAGTCGAATTAAGAAACTCGATGGCGATTTGACCGATAAGTCTCGATTGCCCAAGCTGGTTGCGGACGATCTCAAAATGGATTCCGAGGATACGACGAATTTTTCTGTCGTAAAGAAGGATGCCCCGAGCAAATGATGCTGCCGTTCCGTTTTTTAGCTGCTGATTGATACAACACTCTATGCTCAATGTAGGCTTCGAGCCCATTCCCGGTTACCGGTTGGAAAAGTTCCTGGGGCGGGGACAGTTTGGAGAAGTATGGCGTGCCACGTCGCCTGGGGGAACGCATGTCGCGCTGAAGTTTTTGAATGTTCGAGAGCGTCAAGGGAGGAAAGAGTTCCAGGCCATTCAAAAGGTCAAAGGGATTCGCCATCCGCATTTGGTGCTGACGTATGCTTTGTGGCTGCTGGATGAGAGCATGCGAGTCATCGACGACGCTGCCTTTGACAACAATCATTCGCTTTTGAATGACACGTTTGGAGCGACATTGCATCGCATGCCGATCCAGCAGGCGGACAAGCAGAAACCGTTCATGTTGGTCATCGCCACGGTTCTCTGCGAACAGAATTTAATGGAACGGCTCAAGCAGTTCCATCAGCAAGGCGAGCGCGGCTTTCCCTTTGATGAGCTAATTGGCTACATCGAAGACGCCGCGAAAGCGATCGATTTTCTAAACTCTCCACGGCATGAACTGGGCGATGGCCCCGTCGCCATCCACCATTGTGACATCAAACCCGAGAACATTATGATTCTTGGTGACTTGGCGGTCGTCGGAGATTTTGGGGTCGCCAGGATCCTTGCGTCGGGCAACGACTCGCGAACGACATCCATGGCCGGTTCGGTCGCTTATGCTGCACCGGAAACGTTTGACAATCGAATCGAGGCGACCTCCGATCAATACTCGTTAGCGATTACCTACTATGAGCTGCGAACGGGCAAGCTTCCTTTTCCGGAGGAATCGCAAGCGCAGGTAATGCGAGATAAGATCGCCGGCAACTTAGATTTTCGCGAAGTGTCGCTCGAGGAAGCCAAGGTGCTCCAGCGAGCCATGTCGGTCTCGCCAAGCAATCGCTATCCTACCGCCAGGGCTTTTGTAGAAGCCTTGCGAAGTACCGGCGGACATAGACCTCAACAAACTTTTTTCCGATCGCCTTTTGCCCTGCTCGCGTTCGCCGGAGCGATTGTGTTCGGCATCGCAATGCCTGCCGCGTGGTACCTGCAACTCGGCCCGTTTCATGGAGTTCAAAACAGTAAAAAATCAAACGAACCGATGGAAAATGGCGCGTCGGTGGCAGGCACAGCCGGGGAGGGCGAGGCCAAAGTTCCTGCGGAAAGTCCTGGCGCCGAAGCGATTGAGTTGGTTCCGAAGGAAGGGGAGCCTGGCCAGAGTCAATCCACCGTGGATGCGAGTCCCATTTCGCCCCGAAAGCCCATCGTGGTTTCTATTACTGGCAACGGCACGCACGACTCGATCGCTTCGGCCATCGCGGACGCCAAGCCAGGGGAAACCATTCGGATCCAACCCGGCGCTTATCGAAAGTCGGTCGTCATCCCTCAATCGATCACGTTGATCGGCGAGGGAAGCGAGGGGGATGTCCGCATCGCTTCGTCCACTGACGCTTGCTTGACGGTTCGCGAGGGGAGCAACGTGCGCATCGAAAACGTGACTTTGGAATCCAAATCGTCCAGATCCAGCGCGGTGGACATTGAGCGAGGCAAAGCGGAGTTGATAGGTTGCAAAATCCTCGCCAGCTCCCTCAACTCGCCGTATGGCCTGACCGTGGGCTCCCAGGGAATTGCAACCGCAGAGAATTGCAAATTCGAATGCGCCGCAGGGAAGGCTGTTGCAGCGGACAAAGGATCATCGCTAACGCTTCGCAAGTGCACCTTTCAATTTTTGGGAAACACTTCCTCGAGTCTTCAGCGTATCGCCGTGCACGGAAACGGCGCAAACGGATCGATCCATGGCTGCAGCTTTAGCGGGCAATGCAGCATCGGTATCGATTGGATGGAATCTCCCAATCAGATTTTAGACGTCGAAGACTGCGTGTTCAGGAATTGCGAGATTGGCATCCAGGCACGATCCTGCAAACAAGTGAGCATCCGAGGAACGGTCGGCAAAGTTTGCGAAGTGTTTGACGCAAAATGGGGCATAAACGCGATCGACAGCACCGTTGCTATTTCGCGCATCAAAGTCGACGGCAACCATGAGAGAAGCTTGGTCGCTTTGCGAGTCGTAGATCGGTCTAACGTGGATTGCAAAGAGAGCGAGTTTGTCGGACACGAGTGCGGAATCCTCGCTCGCCAAAGTGCGATAACCGTGGATGACATCTCCATCAGCTCCACTCGCTATGCTGGAATGTTTGTGGATGCTTCGTCGGTCGGGGGCAAAGCGTTGACGCTTTCCAAGATCGCCAAGTACGGGTTGGTCGCGTACAGCAAAGGGTCCTCCGTAAAACTAGACACATTGGACATCCATGCCTTGCCCAACCAACGGGACAAAGGCATTCCGATTTACGCAGCGTCGGGCCGCATCGAATTTAACCGGGGAGAAATGAAAGACTTCTTCTGTGGAATCTTGATCGATCCTAAGCGAGAAATCATAGGAACGGAGCTTCCTGACAAACGCGTTTTGATCGAGTTGATTGGTAGTCTTAACTCCGACGTCGGGCCAAGCGAGGCGGGATCGAGTCCGGTCGCAGTCGTGGCTCAACAATTAAGCTTGAGCAACTGCGCGAGCACGTGGGTATTCAATGGAGCAGGCTCAAGCCATATCCAAAAGCTAAAATGTGATTTACCGTCGGAGAAACAATTGCCCGTTCTGGCATTCGGCAAAATGCTGGAGCGGAAGGGTGTCGACCTCACGAACTTCGAGGTTTTCGAAGCCCAAAAAACCAGTAAATGAGCGGTTTTTGAACCGAATCCGGCACGAGTGACTTCTTTTGCTTGCACTTGGACCGAGCGTTGAGCTAAAATGAAAGGTGTGTTGACATTTGAAATAGGCCAATCTGGATTTGCCGTTCAAGATCTTCACACGTTTTTAAATGCCCGATAATCTTAGTTTTTCATCTTGCACTATCGAGTGAGGACATCGTGTCGAAAAGAAATCTCTTGCTTAGACTCCTGCGAATTACCAAGCCGATATTGGTTGCTGGATTTGCTTTTACTTCGGCATCGTTTCTATCGGATGCACAAGCGGTGCAGGCAGATGGGCCCAATCGATTGGTCAATCGGCAGAGCCAAGACATAGAATTGCCCGAAGACTACATGGCCCGGGTAGAAGGGAACAAAATGCAAGTTTCCTTGGTTGCGCTTGGACTGGATAGCGGCAAGTTTCAGACGTCGAATCTTTTGGTTAGTTTGCTGACGCCGAATGGTGGAGAGCGGACCGCCACATCGAACGCAAATGGGATCGTTACTTTTGATATTGATAAGCGCGAACTCGACGAGGTTGCAGCGCTAGTTGTTCCGGACAAGAACGCGCACGCCGTCTTGCCAGTGATTCCAACCAGTTCCAAAAACGCTGACGCAAGAAGGAATTTCGTATTGCCGTTGATGCCTGCCAATCGCGACGAGATCAACGCGTCGATTGTTCGTGGGACGATGCCAGCGAACAATCAGGGAATGGTTGAGCAGCCGGGAGAGCTTTATCCATCTAAGGATTACAAATTGCGATCGGTCAATCCTTATGCGGTTCGCCTTCAGCGAGACGGAACGCTTTTGGGTCGCGTGATCGTGATTGATCGGGATTTGGAATCCAACCTACGTTTCGCTAAGTTGACGTTTTTAAGAAACAATCAAGCAGTTGCCAGGACGGATTCCGACCCAACGGACGGGAGCTTCGATGTGCCCAATCTTGCGGCTGGAACCTATGGAGTGATCGCTTCGGGCCCTGCAGGATACTCTGCCTTTTCGTTTGAAGTCTTACCGCCGTTAGCTAACCAACCTGCCGGTGAAAAGATTTTGGGAAGGCCGGTATCGTTTGTACAGCCGGACGCGAACGAACGGCTTTACGTATTCCTCTGTCCACCTAAGTATGTTCCTCAAATCACTGAGAGCGTCAGACGTGCGTATGGTGCTCCGGTCGCGGATGTGGCCGGCGTTCAGCCTGTTTCTGGTCTCACGGCAGGCAGTGGAGCAGGATTGGCCAGCACACCGGGAATGGGTGGGTTTGGCGGCGGCTTCGGTGGTGGATTTGGCGGCGGCGGTGGCGGATTTGGAGGAGGCGGTGGTGGTTTTGGTGGAGGCTTAGGCGGGCTCGCTGCCATCGGTGGTCTCATTGCAGTCGGGACCATTGTAGCCGCTGACGACGACAACAATAACACGCCTGCCGTTTCGCAAATCGCTCCGTAACATGGTCTACTGACGATGAACCAGTGGCTTGGATTCAAGCCACTGGTGCAAATCGCGTGCTGGCATACAACAGGCAACGGATAGTCTGTTCCTTCGATCTGTTGGCTTCCTCTGGCCCGTTCAGCCCTCTGGCTATTACTGATTGACCAACGTTGCCCATCTTCCTTGGCACGCAAAGGATGGTTGGGGCCGCCCAATGGCGTCGACAGCACGGATGGAGTTAAGCGTCCTCATCGAAGGGTTGCGTGATCGTCGCATAAGGATCGAGTTTGCTCTCGATATTGCTTTTGGAATGAGGGTCTTGATCGGAATGCGAGTCGGTTCTGGTTTGTCGCGTTGATGGGTTGGTGGGCGACGCGGTGATGTTTATCGTCTGGCCGATACGTTTTACCATTTCTAACAGGGACGGGTTCTTTTCAGCCAGCGCTATCAATTGCGGGTAAACACTTGCGATGGCCGTATTGTGTTGGATGACGGGTTCCCATTGCCCGCTGGAGAGTTCCAAGTTGGATTCCAGGTGAACGGAGAGGCGTTGCAATTGGCTTTTGGTCACGAAACCTCGTTGGATCAAGATTTCGTCCAGTTTGAGAAATGGGTTGCTCAACGAGGCTTGGAGAGCAGTTAGGAGTTGCTGCTGAGTTACGAACTCCTTTTCAAGCGCCATGAGGCTCAATATTAATCCACGTTCCATCGAACGTTATCCTATACAAATAGAGACAGACGAGTTCCAGGCTGGGCAGCAACTTGCTGGATGCTGCCAGACTCCATCGGTTTATTAGAATAGTCGAAGCGAGCCATTTTTCGCAAGCGATTGGACGGGATTCAAACAGAATTGATCTTGGCTAGATGCGAATCCCCTTTCAGCCTGCTAGACGGTAGTACAATCGTTTGCTCAACTACGGCTTCACCTAAAACCTTGGAGAGCTCCATTCGATCGTGTCATTGAGCGTAACTGTAATCAGAAATGGGACTGCTGTTTACACTGCAGCAATAGAAGCGGCGGTGGAGATTGGGCGTCGTCAAGTGGGAGAGCCCGCGGAACCGCTTCTGGTTAAATCTCCGACCGGTTTTTTGCGTTTGATCATTGCCGAATTGGAGTTGCGGACTATCCCTAGATCGCTGGCTCGGTTGGCCCCGGTCGAGGGAGGCCGATGGCAGATCACGAACCTACACTCGAGTGCAAAGATCGTTGTGTCAGGTTCTCGTGTCTTGACGATGGGTGAGAACTGTTTGGTCGAGTGTCCCTGCAGAGTCCAATTGTCGGACGGGATCTCGCTGTTGATCGAGTCCAAAGCGGTCAAGTCACAAACGTACTTGGACGACGCTTGGCAGGGTAGCCTGTGCGCACTGGGGGTTGCTCCGTTTCGAATGTCCGGAAGCGAACCGTTCGAAGCACAGCAATCATTCTCACGGTTTTCGATGCAGGCGGGGAGCAACTCGCAACTCGACGTGCAGGTGGTATTGGAATGGTTGGGACAAGCCGTCGCCGCCATGCAGCGTCCCGTTTCTTCGGAGGGATTTTATTTGGGGATTGCTCAAGCGGTCGCAAGCATTATCGACGTGGACAGGGCCGAGATCATTCTATGGGATGGAAAGGATTGGCAGTTTGACGCTGGACGTCGATTCGTCAACGCGAGGATTGCCGTAGACCAAGTCCGGTCGCCATCGTATTCGATGCTGGGACAACTGCTGAAGACCAAGCAGATCGTTGTCTATCCGAACGAAAAGAAAGCGGCCACCGAACTTCAATCGATTAGTGTGCAAGCGCTGCATACCGCAATCGCATGCCCTATTCTCGATTTCATCGATGGCAAAAATGAGATTCTCGGTGTGCTTTACGCAGATCGCAGTTTGAACACAGAGCGCTCGGTAGGCAAAGTGATGGAAGCCGAACAAAGATTGATCGCCATCCTGGCCACTGCGATCGCATCGAGCATTGCGACCCGAAAACGGGAAACGCTGGTGACCAAGTACCAACAGTTTTTCTCTCCAAAGGTAACGCAAGCGATCAGCCTCAATCCGGCGTTGTTGGATGGCGAAGACTGCGAAGTGTCGGTATTGTTTTGCGACATTCGCGGCTTTAGCCAAACGACCGATTCGATTGGTACTAAGGCAGCGATGACATGGATCGGCGATACGTTAAGCGAACTGTCTGCGTTCGTTTTGAAGTCGGATGGGGTGTTAGTGGATTATGTTGGCGATGAAATGTTTGCAATGTGGGGGGCGCCTGAAAGCTCTCCCGACCATGCGTTCCGAAGCGCGATGGCAGCTTGCGAAATGATGGCGTTGCGGAAAGAGTTGAGCGAACGCTATCGCGCGTCTATTCCCGGCGGTGTGGACTTTGGAATAGGCATTTGCACGGGTCAGGCACGCGTGGGAAACACAGGGTCCAAGCAGAAATTCAAGTATGGTCCTATGGGACGAACGGTCAACTTAGGGAGTCGAATCCAAGGCCTAACCAAGCATTGGAAAGTATCGACATTGATGGACGCCGAGACAGCGAGTTGCTTGCCTGCCGACTTGCTGAAACGCCGGCTTTGCATTGCAAAAGTGGTCGGCCTCGACGGGGCGTTGGAGCTCTATGAGTTGATGCCCGACAGCTCTCCCGAAAGTGCAGAGCTCGCAGTCGCCTATGAAAATGCGTTGCGACTCTTTGAGTCTGGAACAGCGCTTCGCGAAGCCGTTCGCGCATTTGGAGAATTGGTACAACGCTTTCCTACCGATGGGCCGTCGTTGATAATGCTCGTTCGAGCGGTGAACGAACTGGTCGAACCGTCACTCACCTTTTCTCCGGTTTGGCAGGCAAAGAGCAAATAGAAATCGTCAAGTCGATGTGATGTGCGTTCGTTAGGGACTGAGTACAGGGAGAAGATTTCGATGGAGTTGCCTCGTGTCATTCGCGTTCGACAGAGTTTTGCACAAACGAAGCCGGTCGATATTGCTGCTACCATTTCACGCGAATTTGCTCATTTACAGGGAAGCATAAAAAGGGGCGATCACATTGCCGTGGGGGTTGGGAGCCGCGGAATCTCGCAGCTCGTAACTATTGTTGCTGCGGTAATCGAGCAACTGAAAAGTCTGGGAGCAAACCCTTTTTTGATTCCTGCGATGGGAAGCCACGGCGGCGCCACCGCCCAAGGCCAACGCGATGTACTCGCCAGCTATGGAATCACCGAAAGTACCATGGGGATACCTATTCGAGACTCTCTGGATGTCAGGCAAGTAGGAATCTCCGACGACCATATTCCTGCCTACTGCAGTTCCGAAGCGCTCGATGCTGATGGAATCTTGCTCATCAATCGAATCAAGCCGCACACCGACTTCTCCGGAACTCTTGGAAGCGGGATTGTTAAAATGTCTGTCGTCGGCTTAGGCAAAAGTCTGGGGGCGAAAGCAATGCACCTTGGGGCGATGCAATTCGGCTACGAGCGCACGATTCGTGGACTAGCCCAGGTACTCCTTGATAAAGTTCCAATCCTCGGGGGAATTGCAATTCTCGAGAATCCATTTCATGAAACAGCGAAAATAGTAGTCGTTCCCAAAAACGAAATAGAAAAGGCTGAACTTGACTTGCTTGCTGAAGCCCGCTCGCTGATGCCCTCGTTACCCTTTGATGAAATCGACTTGCTGATCGTCGATCAAATCGGGAAAAACATAAGCGGTGCCGGTATGGACCCGAATGTGATCAATCGGAGCATTCACGGCTACAACAGTCTCCCGATTCGCGGCGATCGACTCGCTCCTTTCATTCGCCGTATTTTTGTTCGCGGCCTGACGCACGAAACGCATGGTAACGCTATAGGTGTCGGCATGGCAGACGCGACGACAACGCGACTCGTGGAGTCAATCGACAAGCATGTCACCTCTATCAACGCGCTCACATCACTCACGCCCCAAAGCGCTAAAATCCCCCTTTCGTTTGAAACGGACCTTGAAGCAATAACGAAAATGATCGCTTCTCTACCACTTGCGAGTCCACGCGATGCAAAGGTTGTTCGCATCCTCGATACACTTTCCATTGCGGAACTGGAAATTTCCGAACCTTTGTGGTTTTCGGTCCAAAAAGAAAACAAGTTGCAAGCAGTCAACGAACTCAAATCGATGCAGTTCGATCACGCAGGCAATCTCACTTAGTAGTAATCACGAGCCAACCAGCGCAGCTGTAGTTTGCGAGACGGAGCATCGCTCGCATTGAGTTACCAGGCAGAGCCTTGTAACTAGATTGCGCAGGGCAACGAAACTTGCAATCCGTGGCACTAGTGCCTTGCGACACAGCTTTTGATGGCTTCGAAGACTTGTTCTTCGGACTGCATCCCGTCTACTTGCTCCAATTTCCCCTGGGATGCGTAGTATTCTGTTAGAGGTGCCGTCTGTGTATTAAAAACATGGAGCCTCTCACGGATGGTTTCGTAATTGTCGTCTGCTCTGCCATCGATCTGTGCCCGTTTGAGAAGTCTCTGGATCAGTTCCTCCTCGACAACTTTCAGTTCCAAGGCCATATCCAGCTTAATCCCCTGTTCAGCAAGATAGTCATCGAGCAATTGTGCTTGGATGATGGTCCGCGGGAATCCATCAAATAGAGCACCATTGGCGCACTCGTCGCTTTGAAGACGTTGCGCTACGATTCGCATGACCAAGTGATCGGGCGCGAGTTTTCCCGCATCGATATAGGACGCAACCCAGCGTGACAACGCTGTCTCTTGACGCTTCACGGTGCGCAGCATTTCACCCGTTGATAGATGAGGAATACTAAGAAATTCCACCAAACGTTTGCATTGCGTCCCTTTGCCTGCCCCCGGCGGGCCGATGAACACCAATCGCATTGCAGCGGCCCCTCTCTTTCTTGTTGATTCTAATCTGAATCGAATTGCCGCAAATCAACTCGACACCTATAGCCGTCCGCTATCCACAAGTCACCATGGCCATCCCACATCGGCTGCGAAGACCATCGAGCGTCCCGAGTTGTCTGAGCCAAACGTTGGCGACTCGAGCTGCCCACCTTATCTAACTACCAATAAGCGTTGAGTACCTCGTGGGCAAACTCCTTGCACGCCGGCGGTAGAGTTTAGACGAGGCGGTTACTACTGCTCAAGTAGGCCTTTATAATTTCGCATCAACAAATGGCTATCGATTTTCTGAATCAAATCGAACGCTACGCTGACAGCGATCAATAGGCCCGTGCCTCCATAAAACGCCGCAACACTATACGAAACGCCGAACTGCGACGTGATGATCGTAGGTACAATCGCAACCACGGCCAAAAACGCGGCTCCGACATACGTGATTCGCACCATTACTTTTTCCAAGTAATCTGCTGTTCGCTTGCCTGGTCGATATCCAGGGATAAACGCGCCCGAATCTTGAAGATTCTGCGACATTTCCTTGGGGTTGAACATGATCGAGGTCCAGAAGAAACAAAAGAAGAAGATGAAAACGATGTAAAGCACGTTGTACGAGAACGAGGATTGACTGCTGAACATGGCCGCCAATGACCCAAACAAACTACCCATGAAACCGCTCACCCCGACATCCGCGTTGTCTCCGCTAGCGAAGTAGCTCGCCAAAACGCCGAATACCAATCCGGGGATCATCAGCATGCTGCTCGCAAAAATGATGGGCATCACACCCGATTGATTGATTTTGAGTGGAAGAAACTGCTTGGTGCCACCGAAAACCCGTCGTCCACGAACATGCTTGGCGCTTTGCATTTGGATGCGACGCTGAGCCATGGTGATGAAAACGACCGCAAAGACAACGCTGATAAAAAGAAACGCCAGGACGATCAAAACGTCTGGCCCAATCGTGCTTGCCGACATCCCGCTCAGCGAGCCTGACATGTTCTGTCGAAGGTCCCAAAGCGCCTTTGGCATTTGAGCCAGAATCCCTGCCATGATCAAAAGGGAAACTCCGTTACCGATCCCGTACTCATCGATTTGTTCTCCCAACCACATGAGGAACATCGATCCTGCCGTCATGATGGCGACAGTCGTAATCATCCAACCGAATGAAAGCTGGCTACCGTTGGTCGAGAAAAACATCGAGGACACGGTCGAGTTGTCCACGTTGACAACTTGAAATTGAAGATACGCCCAGCTCTGAACCAAACAGATTAACAGGGTTAGGTAGCGCGTGTATTCGTTAATTTTCTTGCGTCCGACGGCACCTTCTTTGCGAAGCTGCTCAATCGGAGCCCAAACCGTTCCCAGCAACTGAAAGATAATCGAGGCCGAAATATAAGGAGCGATCCCAAGACCGAAAATGGTGAGTCGATTTAGGTCGGTAGCAGAGAACAAGGCCAGCCGGTTTAAAAAGGTCTGGGCATCGGTCGACGATGTCGACGCGACGTCCATCAAAATAGGCAATCGGACGTGGTACCCGATCCGATACACCGCCAACAAAAACAGCGTCAGGAAGATTTTCTGACGAAGTTCTGGTATCGAGAATACAACCCTTAGCTTTTCAAACATGTCGTCATGTTCCTGCGAGTGTGGTGAGGCTTTGCCTCAAAAGGAATGGCCGACATTGAACATAGTCAACGCCGGCCATCACATTGTTTCGGATAATCGATTTTGCTGCTAGCCTAATTCCAAGCAAACAACGTCGTTGTCGGCTTCCTAGCTGTTGGCTTCCAGTTTCAAAGCAGCAACCCGTTCCTTCGGCGTACGCTTGGCTGCGATGATCTCGATGCTACCACCGGACTGGCCGATTTTTTCCTTCGCCGATTCGCTTGCTCGCGTGACAACGAACTTCAATTTTTTGGTCAGTTCCCCGTTGCCGAGAATCTTAACTTCGTCGCATCGGACTTTGACGAGTCCTTTTTCGCGAAGTGTGGTTGCGGTGACTTCTTCACCCGCTTCGTACACACTGTCGATATCGCCCAAGTTCACGCCAAAAACGACTTCCGCCCATCGGTTGTGGAATCCGCGTTTTGGAATCCTTCGCACGAGTGGCAAATCGCCGCCGTTGAACATGGGATGCCGAGAGTAGCCGGAGCGGGATTTGTGCCCGTTGTGACCGCGTCCCGATGTTTTGCCCGTTTTGCTACCGATACCCCGACCGATTCGCTTGCGGGCTTTGTTGGTAACAACGTCTTTGTTGATTTCTTC
>JANODW010000373.1:0-4654 GCA_031412875.1 Pirellula sp.
CGCGTTCGCGAGTCCTTCGGTCCGCTCAAGTCGGGCGGAAAGTTCTTTATCTACCAGAATCATAAGCCATCCGTTTTCCAAGGGTAAAAGGTCCCGCCCTCTAGGCGAGCGGCAAGATCGTTACGACCGTAGGATGGGACCTTTGTCCCGTCCGTTTGTTCGTTCGGGACTATGGTCCCAAACTACGGCTGGAATGTTTCAGCCTGCAGCTCCCATTCCATGCCTCTCTCAGAGCCCCCTATCCGTTCGGAAACTCATCCTCCGAATCGAGCTGCTCAACCCGTCTCGCAATCTCGTCCAAACGGTGCTGCAAGTCCGCCGAACGGCTCACGAGTTCTGAATGCCGCTGCGCTACCTGTTCCAAGACACCTTGAAACTGCTCCGTGGCGAACGCCATTTCGTATTGTCCGGCAGCCCTGTACTCGCGAAATGCTTGTTTAAGTTCCTCAACTTCGTTCGGTGCGTCCAATTGCCTCAACGTGTCCATCATGTCCGCCAACAAAAAACTGATCGCGATGTGCCCTTTGGTGTCTCCCGGTATTCCATCTTGGCTAACGTACGTGCTTTTCCAGACCGAACCGAACTCGTCATCCTCGTCTGGGTCGTCTTCATCGTCGTCGTCATCGTCGTCGTCGTCTCCAATTTCCATCCATGCTTCGTCGGAGTCCCTATTGTCGTCTTCGAGGCCGAACATGCCTTCCGCCGAGAGGCGGCTCTCCTCCCATTCCTCGCGCGACTCTATAAGCGAAAAGGCGAATTCATCATCGAGTTCCAAATGGTGACCATCGAACCCTTCAAACGACGGACCGAAATCACCAAGCTTCATCATTTCGCAAATCGGGCAATCGCAATCGATTTCGGCCGCATGATCTGCGTCGAGCATTCGCGGCAAACGATGGCGCTCCGCTGAAAGGATCTTCTCAGGAGTGTCGCCGTCCTCATGCGGCATACGCATCCAACCCTTTTGCACATTGCCGAGGAAGAACGCAAATTCTTCTACGTCGGTGTTGGAACGCCCTCGATTCACACGGTCCATACGCAGGCTCAAATGGACCCACCCCGATTCGATCAACTCCCGGCAAAGATCAAAGTACAAGCAAACTTCGGATATCCCCATCGGCACATTCGGATTGTTGGCCATCGCTTTGGGCAGAGGGGTCAGTGATGCCTCGGTTGTGACTTGCCATTGCTGCCCTTCAATGACCAAACCAATCCAATTCATACCACCATGCAAACACTGGCGAGGCATTCGCCCATCCAAATCGCTTCGGGGTGTCATGAGCCAGTCGCGATGAACCGTAACGGTTTTTTCGTACACCTGCTTTCGCAGTTCCCTCAAACGTTCCATCGATTCGTCCACAACGGTGCTGGACGTGGCCAGCTCTGTAAAATCCGTCGACAGGCTCGCCAGTATTTCCGCCAATACCGGATCTTGATCCAACTGCGCTACCATTAATTCAGCCAGTCCCTGCGCCAGGGCTGGACCCCAAAGGACCTCTCTCCGAGGTTGAAAGACAGGCAGTTCTTCTTGCCGAGGTTTGCTCACCATCGACAAGTCCACGTGCGAGTGGAATTCCCACCAAGGAGGCAAATGCACCATGATCCGAAACTCAGCGCCCGAATTGCCATGTTCATAGACCGCGTAGCATCCATCGCGCTCCATCGGATCGTTTTCGGTGCCAAAGCACAATCGCTTGGTTCGCAAGTCGATCACGATCCATGCTCGCTGCATGGACAAATTCGCCATAGCCGTCTTGAAACCGACTTCGGCAAAGTCCAACTCCTCTAGGGTTTCAACGCTCGGTCCAATCTGGTACCGAGGCCAAACGCCAGCCAATTGCGACCAATCGGCTGGGTCTTCTGAAACACAGGCCAGCAGCGTTGTCGCATCCCAATCGTCGACCGCCAGCGCAATGCGTGTGCCATGTTCATCGATTACCACCACGTCTACATCCGGACATTGCCACTCATTTGCTTTTCCGATCATCGTTACCTCCATTTGGAGAAAGGCATTTTCCATCGCATCGCATTATAGCGCAATTATTTCCCTGTTTACGCCTCGAACCAACTTTGTGGTTTTCGGTCGATCACCGAAACTCTTCGAACAGCAATCTGCCATCGCCTGGAACGTTGCCTTTTTCCCCCGTTAGGGACGTGTTGGATGAAGCGGCCCGCCATCGTGGAGGCGATGCAAAATCAATTGGGCCATATCGACGTTCAGCGCACCTGCAGTCGCCCTCCATCCCGGTACTGCATTGAGCTCAAGCAAAACATTTTGCCCATCTTTAGTCGGCAGGATATCCACGCCAATCATCCAACCTCCAATCGCTTTGCATGCTCGAAAGGCCATGGATATTTGTTCAAACGTCGGCGAGTGCGGGATGGCTTGTCCGCCGCGGGCCACATTGGATCGCCAATCGCCCCTGTTTTCTCGACGCACACAAAACAACTCTTCGCCAACCACCAACAATCGTAAATCGTACCCCTCGCTCTCTAAAAACTCCTGGACGTAAATCACCGATTGCAATTGTTCCAACGTGCCGAAGACACGCCAAGCCATGTCGCGGTCAGTCACTCGCACAATCCCGCGACCCTCCCCTCCAAAGATCGGCTTGACGATGCAGTCTCCTCCCAATACCTCCCAAGCAACGATCGCATCCTCTCGGGTCTGGCAGCATATCGTCTTGGGAGTCAACAAACCCGATCGCTTTGCAATATCCAAAGTGAGCCATTTGTCGATCGCCATTTCCAAGCATCGCGGCGGGTTAAGGACCCGCACCCCCGCTGCCTCGGCCACATGAAGCGCGTTCATGCGAAAGATGATTTGTTCGACGGAACCAAGCGGCATCGATCGCACCAATACCGTGTTGCAATCGCTCAGCGATAACGAACGCGAGTCGCTTCCCCCTTCCGATCCATGTGTCCATGCCTTTGCAACAGGGCGTGAGAGCGTAGCAGACCATACACTGAGTTTGCTAAAGGACAACGGTGTCACGCTGGTCGCTTGGCCAACTGGCATCGCCTCCGCCGCGCGCTGCAGATCCCTCATGTACCAACCCGTCGCAGACCCTAGCACCCCGACGACCAACGGGCTGCCCTGCGCCTTTAGGAGTGATCCATTCATGAACAAGAGGCCGCGGATGAAGGTTCCCCATGCAATTCCCCAAATGAGCGGGAAAGAACATCCGGTCGGATCGCGCCGTATCGAAACGACCTGCCCGTGCTGAGGTTCACCAAAGTGATCATCGCAGGACTGAACAGACCCGGATCAACTTTGTAAAAGTCGTAATCGTATTTCTTGAACGTCTCAGCAAAAGGGACACCGTAGTCGCGCGAGGCGAGGCTAGGCACCTTGGGCCCTAACTCTTGAAGCTGTTGGTCGTCCCCTTGGACCCACAATACGACGTGCGCCCCATAAAGGATCGCGTCGTTCGTTCGACCTATCCCCTCCACAAAGTCCAACGCCGGTGGAGGCAACGGAGCGACCCCAACCCCCGAAACGACCCGGTTCAAATCAAACCCAAGCTCGAATAGCTTGTGCAACGAGGTCTCGACACTCCTCGCGACAACCTGAATCGTACCCGCTAGCGAACGTGTCGGGGCGACGCAGAGCACCGTGTTCTCGGCCGCGACTCCACACTCCTCAGCGACAACCGCGGCAATCGACTCGTCCGGTATCGTATCGCATTCAAGCACCCCTACCGCGTGAAGACTCGCATCGGAATGTCCAAGCTGCAACAACACCGGTTCCTTGCCACGCTTCGAACGCATCGGCCCTGAACCCATCGCGAAAAATTTGCCCAGCTTGACCGGCCAACCTGCATACTGCGACGCCATACAAGCATGCACAGGATCGTCGGTCGAGACCTGAACCAACGGCCATGGACCGCGTGCCACGTCCGAAGACTGAATAGCGATGTTCGCGCGACCAGACATGCAGATGCGAGCTAGCATTAGCCCTGCTTCTATTCCTCCGGGCACCTTGACTCCAAAATCCAATACGCGTGCCCCGTTGCTCAGTGAGTGTTCCTGCACACGCCATCGTTGCGCTTGGTCCATTGTGGTTCGGCACAATTCAAACGCTTCGTCATTAAGAAGGGCATTCATTCGAGGACTTAACGGTCTTCAGTAGGAGAAAGAAAGCTCAGTACGTATCAAGCTCAGCAGGATTTAGGATAGGGATTATAGCCCGCCAAAGGAAAACAGGTGCTGTGAGGCAATCTGCTAGTCGCCAACATACATTAGAATGTTTAGCGAACCCACCACTACCTTAGTGCGCAAGCTCCCTTCGCCCGCTTCGGGGAGCGGGGGTTTCTCGCGCAATCTCAGAACAATTGCTTCCATCTGATTCCGCACGTCTAGCGGATTTTGGGTCACGCGAAAACCACCGATCCGGATCACAAAAAAGCCCAATCTCGCTAGGTATGCATCACGCAATGTGTCATGCTTTTTACCTTCCTCAGTCAAATGATCCTCTCCATCGAAGATGCTGGCTAGTTCTTTCGAGACCGAGACCTTGCGGTTCTTTGAGACACTTCATCATCCAGCCCAGAGACGACAGCCGCTTGCGAGTCTCCTCGACCCACGTTGGGTTACTGGCCCGAAGCTGAAGGAATTCGTCGGTGACCTTCATCGGTTTGCGATCTGCACCACG
>JANODW010000374.1:0-2054 GCA_031412875.1 Pirellula sp.
CGCCCCGAAAGTCACGAATACGGGGGAGAGCCAAGTTCATCAGCCGATCAAGTCGTTGTAGATCAACCCGTAGCGTTTCGACTACCTTGCTTTGGAGTTCAGGAGCATTGTTTTCACTCAGCGGTGCGACGTAAGATTCCGGTTGAGCGACTGCAGAAGATCCTTCGACGAAACGAGCGGTTTTTATACGCGGGTTAAATCTCAATGGCCCGGCGCTGGAGATTGATGGCAACCTTTGGCAAGGGAGCGATTCTCGCGATTTTGAATGCACGGCTGCGTCCTTTAAAAACGAAGAAGTAGTGCTTAAGCCGAAAACCGATAAGCAGCGTGAAGCCATGATACGCAGCAGTCGTTGGGGCCGTTCGCTCGACATCATCCTCACGCACTTGCCCGCGGAACCCGTCCGCATCTTTTTATACACTTGGGAAGACAACCAACCAGAACAGTTCCAAATCCTCGTCAATGACAAAGTTGCCGTCGAGCGATTTTCAAGTGGCACGGCCGGCCACTGGAAGCGGCTCGGGCCTTGGCCAGCCACAGCGATCGATGGCTCTATCACTTTATCCGCCAAAGGGGGAGCGGCTAATTTTTCTGGCGTGGAGATATGGAGCGGCGACGGCGAAATCCCAGATCCCACGAAAGTAGAGTTCAATCGAGCGCCGACCAATGAACAGCTCGCTTTTTTTGAAGCCAAGATCCGACCTGTCTTGGTGGAACATTGCTACGAATGCCATAGCGCCCATGCAAAGGAACTCGGCGGAGGGCTGTTGCTGGATTCGCATGCAGGGATTGCCAAAGGGGGAGATACTTCTCCGTCCGTTGTGCCGTTCGATCCCGATAGCAGTTTGCTGATGACCGCTGTGAAGTACAGCAACGTCGATTTGCAAATGCCCCCCTCCAAGAAGTTAGCGGCACATCAAATCGATGACATTCGAACATGGATCGCCATGGGGGCACCCGATCCGCGATCCGAAGACACCGTCGCACAAGCAAATGCAAAGAAAGCCATTGACTGGGACAAGGCTCGGGACTTCTGGTCGCTCAAGCCGCTGACCAAGCCTATTCCCCCGGAATCAAACCAATCCGGTTGGCCCATCAACGCGATTGATCGCTTTGCTTTGTCATCCATGGAGCGCTCCGGGTTGCGTCCAAGTGACGATGCGAGCAGAGAAACGTGGATACGCCGCGCCACCTACGACTTGACCGGACTGCCCCCTGCACCGGAACACATCGACGCCTTTGTGCAAGACCCAGGCTTGAACGCCTACGCGAATGTGATCGACCGTTTGCTTGCGTCTCCCGAATATGGGGAACGTTGGGGACGCCATTGGCTCGATGTCGTTCGCTATGCCGATACCGCAGGTGACAACTCCGATTTCCCCATCCCTCAGATGATCAAGTATCGCGACTGGGTCATCGACGCGTTTCGCGATGATATGCCCTACGACCAATTCGTACGCGAGCAACTCGCCGGCGATTTATTGCCGAGCGATTCGGTGGAGGAGGCTCGTAGAAAACGGATTGCGACCGGGTACGTCGCCGGCGCGCGCAGGTTCGGATCGCGGGTCGATGACTACCCGACGCACTTGACGATCGAAGACACGATCGACAATCTCGGTCGAGCCTTTCTCGCGACCACTATCAACTGCGCGCGATGCCATGACCATAAATTTGATCCCGTGACTGCGGAGGACTATTACGCCATTTATGGAATCTTCAACAGCACGCGATACCCTTGGCCGGGCATCGAGCTTGAGCAAAAGCAACGCGATTTGATCCCCTTGGTTTCAGACGAAGAGGCGGAAAGGATCCAGCGGGAACGATTGGCTGAGCAAGTCCCGTTGGACGAGGAAGTCAAAAAGCTTGAAAAGCAAAAGAAAGAGCTTGGTAGCGACGCCTCCGAGGAGGACAAAAAGAAACTTGAGGAACGGATCAAAAAGGCCAAAGAAAAAGCGGAGCAAGCCGCCAAGCGTCCGCTGCCGTTCGAGCAAGCTTACGCGATCGCAGAGTCCAAAAAGATTTCCGACAGTCCCATCCAAATCAAAGGGGACCCG
>JANODW010000375.1:0-3332 GCA_031412875.1 Pirellula sp.
AAGCAACTTCGCTTGGACAGGATTGTCGCGAGTGCCCGGCTCTGCTTGAGGAAGCCTTTCGCCCCCTTTAAAAAGCGGCTCGGCTTTCGATCCAGCCTCCTTTACCAACGCTCGCAACGCCTTGGCCGTTTCGCTCCCGCCAGGTGTGCATAGAGTCAAGTTCTTTTCTGCGCCGCTCGCGATCGCTTCCGAGTACGTCTTGCATAGATAGCCGCATGAGCCGCAGTTCAACTGCGCCATGGACGCCATCATGCGCCGCTCTTCTGGTAGTCCGTCCGCTAACTTCATCCTTTCGACCAGGGAAAGCCCTGGATCATGCCATGGATAAGATTCCTCGGCTTCTTGCTCGCCAACCAATCCAGACTCTGGTCCGACCGGCAATCCAGCGCCCAGCGGCGGGGACAGCAGCGAAGCGGCGGCTGCCAACGCCGTTGCACTCCCGCCCTGGGCTGATTGCTGGTCTAACACGCCGAGAACGCCAGCCAGGAAACCGTTGAGCCAAGCTCGCTGCTCGGCGCTAAACGGAGCGGACTCCGGAACAATCTGATAGCTCATGGACGGGCTGTCTCCATCGGGTGAAGTGTCGATGGGCTTGCTGTCTGCCCACCCTCGATCCGGTGAAACAACGGAGCCGAGTGCAGGTCATAGCGCCCTGCAAAATCCGCAAACGACTCCTGAGTGTTTCGGTGCTTAAGGTAATGGTCCAAAATCAACTCGACGGCGGCCGGAACGTCGCAAAAAGCGACAGACTCCAATAGCTTTTTGCCGATCGCAAAATCGACCCCTGTCCTCCCACCCACCAAGATGTGATACCCGTCAAGCATCTCCTCGCCGACTTCGACCTTGGTCGCAATCAAACCGAGATCGCCTATGGCATGCTGTGCACAACTATGGTGGCAACCGGTCAAATGAATGTTCAACGGCTGATCCAGTTCCAATCGATCCTCTAAATACTCGGCCAAAATCAACGCATGCCTCTTGGTATCGCCCGCCGCAAACTTGCAACCAGCACTCCCGGTGCAGGCGACTAATCCGGCGCGAAAACTAGAGCCATTCCACTCCAGCCCAAGCTGCTCAACCTCGCGTTGAACGGACTCGATTTGGTCGTCGGGAATGTCCGGAACGATCAGGTTTTGCCAAACCGTCAATCGGACCGTTCCGCTCCCAAATCGCGCTGCAATCTTTGCCAACCCTCTGCACTGCTCACTCGTCATGCGACCTACCGGCAGCACAACCCCGACATAATTCAATCCAGGTTGCTTTTGCGGATGCACTCCCACATGAGCCCACCTATCGATGTGGTTCGGTTGCACATAACGCGAACCGGTGACTCGGCGCAACGGCCGACCGTACTCGCGTTCGACTTCTGTTAAAAACCTCTCGAAACCCCAAGCGTCCAGCACATACTTTAAGCGTGCCTTCTTCCGATCCGTTCTGTCGCCATGCATGATAAAGACCCGAAGAATCGCTTCGCTGATCGCAATGCATTCGCTCGGCTTGGCCAACACACCCGTGGGACTCGCAAAGTCTCCATGTCCCGTTATCCCACCCAAGCCCAACAGAAAATAAACGCCAGCTACTAGGTCGCCAGCTACTAGGTTATCCGTTTCTGCGTCAGTGCTGCTCTGGTCGACTTCGACAGCATGCCAACTGATGTCGTTCGTCTCCGCCAGCGAACTGATTCGTCCCGAACCATCGAATGCGATATTGAACTTGCGAGGCAAACCATACAACTCAGGTTTGTGAAGGATGTGATAATGCAACTCGCGAGCCAGAGGAAATGTTTCGATCAATTCCCAGGGATCGATCCCGCTCAACGTGCTCGCCGTCACATTGCGGATATTGTCCGCTCCCGCTCCCTGCGTGACGATCCCCAAATCGCGCAGCCCCATCAGTACATGCATTGCATCGGCCGCTCGGATTTCGCGCAATTGCAAATTGGCCCGTGTCGTAATATCCGCATAACCACCTGCATACATGTCGGCCATATCGCCCAGTCCACTCAACTGATCCGAACGCAAGACACCACCAGGGATCCGCATGCGACACATGAACGCATTCTGAGCGGGCGCGACATGAAACAGTCCATGGTACTTGGTCATAAAGACGTCGGTGCCTTTTGGGAACTCCCCTCGGGAGGCTCGCTCTCCTATCTCCGACCACATCCCGAGTCCGCTCTTGTCCCGCTTTGCCTTTTCCTCCGCCACCAATGTTTTGCCAGCCGCCTCGAATCGCTTCTGAGCTTCCCGATGGATCGGAGCCAATGGGTTACTCGACACCGCCGCGTCTCCGCCGATCTGCACTGCCGTGGACTGACTCGCACCGGTCATCGCATGCGATATCCCCGAGCCGCTCAACACCGGCAGGTTGCGGATCTTTCTAGCCACATCGGCGCCCAGCACCAAGCCTTGCAAGTAAGCTTGCTGCTCCTGAGAAAACGATTCCGATGGTTTCATGATGGCGTTGCCTTTGCGAGGCGATTTACGGGGCGAATGGTCACTGCGCAGTCCTTGTACGAAGGTTGGCGAGAGTAAGGGTCGACATGTTCTA
The DNA here is from genome assembly GCA_031412875.1 of Pirellula sp. Classification (GTDB taxonomy): domain Bacteria; phylum Planctomycetota; class Planctomycetia; order Pirellulales; family Pirellulaceae; genus JBKCUI01. The sequence goes on from JANODW010000375.1 coordinate 2,551, forward strand.
AGGTCAGGAGATTCGTCTTCGCATCGTGCATGGGCATGAACAACTGCCCGACTTGAATCGTGGACGTCAACGAAGCCACGACCATGCATTCGCCTCGCCGACTCTGCACCAAAACAGTCGCCCCTGGCTGGATTCCCAGCCGCATCGCATCCTCAGGATGAATCTCGACATACGGTTCCGAGGGGTATAGGGAACGCAGCACCGGGCTCTTCGATGTCCGTGTCTCGGTATGCCACTGGCTGACCGAACCCCGTCCTGTCAACAAGACGAACGGATACTCCGAACAGACCGGCTCGGGCATCGGCTCGGGCTCCGCAAAAACGAATCGTGCTCGTCCATCGTCATGGAAGAAACGTCCATCCGCAAAAAGCCTCCGCTCTGTCTCGGGTGCACCGAGTTGTTTAGAATCGTCTTCGCTCCATGGCCATTGGATCCCGCCGTGGCGGTCCAAATCTGCATACCCGTCGATTCCACTGATGTCGCATGCCTGACCGCGGGACAAGTCTTTCAAGGATTGAAAAACCTCTTCCGCTTTCGTCCATTTTGAAAAAAGGGAACCACACCCCCAAGCGTCCGCAATCAGCCGGAAAATCGACAGGTCCGACAACGCTTGTCCAGGTGCTTTGGAAACGCGTCGGATCACGCCGATGCGTCTCTCGCTGTTGATGAACGTCCCCTCCTTTTCGCCCCAACCCGCTGCCGGCAACAAAAGATCCGCGTATTGGGCCGTGTGCGTGCTGTGGTACATGTCTTGAACCACTAAAAAGTCTAGCTTCGACAAC
>JANODW010000376.1:0-2152 GCA_031412875.1 Pirellula sp.
GGCCAACTTTAGATGAGCCGAGCGACAAAGAAATTTGGATCGTGCCCGAGCGAATCCAACTCGCCCGTTTCGTCCATAGTCCCACTGAACTCAGCTTCGCCTCCGAACCCATTTTTGCAGTCGAATTCAACCGCGATACCAAACGCACTTGAGCTTTCAAACTCAGCCGGTGACGCAGCCACGGCTATGAGCTATGGTCCAGTGACGGCACTACGGCTGGAACCGTTATCGTCAAAGATATTTCCCCTGGCGCCGGTTCGTCAAATCCGTATCTCGTCGCGAACGTAAATGGAACGCTTTTTTTAACGCAACGGACGGAGTATCCGGCGTCGAGCTATGGGCAAAACCGAATCCAATGCCAACGGATACAGGTACTTTCAATCTAGGTGTCTTAACGGTTGCTTTGACGACCAACAGGCAGTCAACGGATCGCATCGAAATCCAAAGTGAAGGCACGGGGATTGGGCAGATAAGTGTTCTTAGCAACCAAGTTTTTTACGAAGGTGCTCTCATTGGGACGTTTGGCGGGACGACAACACTCTCTGTAACGCTGAACGCAAATGCCAACAAAGCTGCCGTTCAGAAGCTGCTTAGAAGCATTACATTCCGAAGCTTGTCGGCGACACCCTCGTTGCTTCCAAGAACCGTATCGGTGACTCTTTCGGACGGTGCGGGAGGAACGAGTATCGCCCAAGCGAAAACCATCAGTATGATTCAGACCGAATGAGCTTCTTGTTAGGCGAGCGGCAGGATCGAAACTACCGTTGGATGGGACCTCTGTCCCGTCCGTTTGTTCGTTCGGGACAATGGTCCCAAACTACGGCTGGGTTGTTTCAGCCTGCCACTTGCGTTAGCGTGGCAACGGATGTGACGCCGAAACTAGCTTTTCCTAGGATTCACGCACCGTTTTGCACAGGAAGATGTCGCGGCCACGGTAGGGCAGCGACGATTTCCAATTGCGACGCTAGAGCCAATCATTCAAGGATGCGTGGTGGCATTTTGCTTAATGCTATTGGGTAAACCAGCATCCAAACGATTGCAGGCTCTCGTTGATTCGTGCAAGGTGGCGCGAACAGATGGACGGACCCTTTAACGGAAAAGCAAATGGAAATGAGAATCAAAGCAATTTTGGCGAGCATGTTCGCGGCAACCTTGAGCGTTCCGGCACAGGCTGAGAATTTAGAATATGCCGGGGCTAGTTTGAACCGCCCGATGCGATTTCAGTCGGTTCTGAACTCGGAAGTTGTGCTGGAGACGTTTAATGGCGAGGGAACGGAGCCTTATGCACCACGTGCCTTGAACGAGCCAACGGAAGCTCTCGCAGGCGTGCATTCCTACTGCGAATCCAGCGGGAGTTGCGATTGCTCTGACATCGGTTGTGACAGTCTATTAGGATTTGGCGTGATCAAGCCAAGCGAGAGCTGTTACGACGATTTCATTAGTCCGATGACCAACCCGACCTACTTTGAGGACCCTCGCCAGCTCACTGAGGCGAGAGCGATTTTCTTGAATCACAAGTTGCCCGTATTGTTGGGCAACCCAGCGGACGAGCTGCGCGTCTACGCCCTCCAAGTTCGACTTCGTTTGACGGAGAGGCTTTCACTAATCGCGGTCAAAGATGGTTATATCGATAGTTCTAGTCCATTGATCGCGAGTGGCTGGGCGGATATTGCTGCCGGTCTCAAATACTCGCTTTATCGCGATGCGACCAAAGGAAGACTATTGTCAACAGGTGTGCGGTTTGAGACAACCGCGGGTCGAAGAGAATCGCTGCAAGGAAATGGCGACGGCGTTTTTGATCTCTTCCTGTCGGGCGGATCGCGGGTTGGGAGTCGATCCCATTATCTGACGTCTTCTGGATTCATCCTACCAGTCGATTCCCAAGCAGAGAACCAAATGTTCTACTGGTCGAATCACTTGGATCGTCGGCTAGGAAACAAATTCTATGCCTTCAGCGAACTCAATTGGTTCAATTACATGCGAGACGGATCGGCATTCGCATCGCCGATCGAGGGGGGAGATTTGTTCAATCTAGGCTCCTCTGGGGTAAGAGGCAACAACTTAGTGACCCATGCCTGGGGGCTCAAATTCAAACCGAATCGCAATATCGAATCCGGAGTCGCATTCGAATTTCCGTTGACCGAACGACGCG
>JANODW010000377.1:0-3874 GCA_031412875.1 Pirellula sp.
TCGTGGACATGCAAAATTTCTATCGCACCGATCTCCGTCCATGAACTCGCTAAGACAGCTAACTATGAGGTTGTGGGCGAGGATGAAGAAACGCGAGTAAATTCTAGATCCCACCAGCGTATCGTGTGGATGACCCGAAGAAGAACCCAGTCGCGAGGATGGCAGTCCCCATTCAAGATGGCAAAGACAACGCAGGGAAGCGTATAGGAGGCCGGCGACCCGGAAATAAGGATTGTGATGCTTATTCATTTTAAGACGAGGCGACTTATGGAATTCCCAAAAGTCACCCCCCGAAAGGTGATAGAGACCTAACGCCGACCCTTTTCTAATCGTACCTTTCCCGGATTACGCCGGCTCTCACCGAGGATAGAGTAATTCTTGCATACAAATGTGGGCGGGCGCGATAGTTAATGGCAATAACATGAAAATAAACCGACATCACTCACTTAGTCTCACCCAGCCTTCAGTCCGGCTGTCGTTTGACAAATGCTTTCGACATCAGGAATTTGAAAAGCCTCACGTTCAGCGCGACAACCTCAGGCTTGGAGCCGCAACGGTAGAATTTGCTGTGATCCTACCTGTTTTCTTGCTGTCGATTATTCTGCCGATGATCGAATTTAGCCGAGCACTTATCGTTACAAGTAGCGTCGCCTCGACCGCTCAAATTGGTTGTCGCGCAGCCGTCCTCCCGGGCAGCACCAACGCTAGCGTGAACACCGCAGTCATCAATTCGCTTACCGCGATGCGAATTAATGGACCTAATCCCACGGTTATCAAGGTCAATGGCGTCAATAAAGAGTTAAGCGATGCTATGCAAGGCGATGAAATCAGCGTGACGGTAAGTGTGCCATATAACAATACGTCTTGGTTGCCATTGAGTATTTGCAATTTTTTTGGCAATGCGACTTCTTCTTCCACCCAAGTAATGCGCCGTGAGTGACCAGATCAAGAGGGCTCTATAAATGAGAATGACCCATCGTAACCGCTTACGTCGTCACGGGTCTATACTCGTGCTTGGCTGCCTCATGCTAGTTGTAGCATTCATATTGGTCGCGTTTGTACTGAATCTCGGCTATATCTTGCTGGTTAAAGAGGAATTGCAGAAAGCTGCAGATTCCGCCGCACTAGCCGGAGCTTCACAAATTCTAGTCGCACAACCTACGAGCAGCACGCTCGCTAATTCGCGAGCCTGTTCCGACATTAACCTTGCGATTTCGGAGGCAAAAAAATTCTGCCTCAAAAATAGTGCTCGTGTTGCTAATCTTCAATTGCTTGACAGCGATATTGTCGTTGGCTTTTTAAACAACCCTGCCAACCCTGAATCCCAACTGACGCCTTGGACATCCGGGCAGCCTTACCCCAACGTAGTCAAAGTAGTCGTGCGTCGCGATAATACGGCCAACACCCCACTTCCGCTCATCCTTTCCAGCTTCCTTGGCATGTCGACCTGGAACGGGCAGGCAACCGCCACGGCCTGCGCTTCTCGCCGTTTCAATGTGACTGGCTTCAACAGTTCCACGGTCAATGCTCCGCTCCTTCCGGTGACAATCAGTGCCACGGATTGGAATAATTTCATCAACACGGGAAAGTCACCGGATAACAGAATCTACGATGACTTTTCAGCAGAGAACCCATTATCCTCGCAAACGGCAGCGCCAGATAATGTTAGTTCGGAAAGCGACGACATTCCCGAATTTGAAGTTAACGGCCCAGACTGGATTTGTATTGGCGCGGATTCCAGCGACACCAATACGCTCCGTAACTGGATCGACAACGGCGCGAGCAGCGCCGATTTAGCATCTTTTGGGCCGCAGGGTATGCAGTTAGCAACAAGTTCTCCCGGGATACCAGGTTCGAAGAGTACCCTTACCAGCAATCTTCAGGCAGCAATCGGCCAATCCCGAGTCATTCCCATTCACACTTCCTGCGACGGAAAGAATTATCAACTGGCCGGGTTTGCCGGTGTGGTCATCGTAGATGCATCCGGGACTGGCTCAAAACTAAAAATACGCTTTCAGCCCGCCACCATCCGCACCCCCACAGCCACCATCAGCGGCGAGTCGTGGAGCGGTACCAATTCGTTCATCTCCACGAAATCGCCATTGGCGCTCGTTCAATAGCGAACCGGCCAGTGCCCTCTTAGGCGAGCGCCGGGCTGAGACAACCCAGCCTTAGTTTGGGACCATTGTCCCGAACGAACAAACGGACGGGACAATGGTCCCATCCTACGGTAGTAATGATCCTGCCGTTCTTGCCGCGGACCGTCGCTGCTGCATGCAAGAAGTGCAACGGCTTTATCATCGAGGAGTGCAAGAGGCGACGTAGGTAAACTCGAATAACCCGTGCAAAAAAAGTGTCAAGTAGGGTTTCTTAGAGGCACGCGGCATCGCGATCGGCTAAAACAAATGGGACTCGGTTGATCCGTTTTCCTTCTCCAAACTGGGCGGTTTAGTCCGACTTACGAGGAATGCCAATGATGAAGCTTTTGATTTATGTCGTGTGTAGTGTTGGATTGTTTTATGGTGTCCCATTGTGGGCGGCTGATGCAAAGCCGAACGTACTGGTGATCCTGGCCGACGATTTGGGGTGGGGCGAGTTGGGGTGTCAAGGTTTTACGAAAGAGATACCCACACCGAATATCGATTCCCTGGCGACCAACGGAGTCCGGATGACCAACGGCTACGTAAGCGGTCCCTATTGCAGTCCGACGCGCGCTGGTTTCATGACGGGACGCTATCAACAGCGCTTTGGCCATGAATTCAATCCGGGACCCGCTGAGTCGGCCGTAAAGAACTTTGGACTGCCGCTCAATGAGAAAACCATCGCCAACTACTTAAAGGATGCTCAGTATGCGACCTGCTGGATTGGAAAGTCGCACCTCGGCTACAAGCCTGAGTTTCATCCGCTGAAACGTGGTTTTGATCGCTACTTCGGATTCCTAGGGGGAGCCCATCATTATTTTGATGCTACTGGCGACGCGTCGAATCCCATCTTCGATGGGAATGAGCCGATCAAGGAAATCGATTACACGACCGAAATGTTTGCTAAGAAAGCAAACGACTTCATTCAGCAAAACAAAGAAAGCCCTTGGTTCTGTTACCTTGCATTCAACGCAGTCCACGCACCGCTGCAAGCACCAGAGAAAGTACTGCAGCGTTTCAGCGGAATCAGCGATTCGAAGCGTCGAACGTATGCTGCCATGCAGTCCTCGATGGACGACGCAGTCGGAAGTGTATTGAGCAAACTTCGCGAACTCCATCTGGAAGAAAACACACTCATCTTTTTCTTCAGCGACAACGGCGGGCCTACCCCTTCCACGACCTCTAGCAACGGTCCATTGCGAGGCTACAAAGCACAAACGTGGGAAGGTGGAATCCGTGTACCATTTCTCATCCAATGGAAGGGTAAAATTGCAGGCGGGAAAGTCGATGATCGGCCGGTGATCCAGCTCGATATCCTCCCCACCGCATTGGCCGCTGCCTCGATCGACATTCAGCCGGAATGGAAGTTGGATGGCGTCAATCTTTTGCCGTTTTTAACAGGCAATAAATCGGGATCGCCTCATGAAGCTCTTTACTGGAGATTCGGGAAGCAGATGGCAATTCGGGTCGGTGATTGGAAGCTTGTGAAAAGTGTTGGTAGCGAAGGCTTGGCTGGAATCGAACAATTTGCCAAGGCGACCACCGGGAATGCGGAACTTTATAATCTCAAAGTCGACATAGGCGAAAAGACGAACCTCGCCGCGAAAGAACCTGAAAAACTAAAGCAACTCGTCGCTGCATGGGAAGCGTGGGATGCTACGTTGAAGCAACCGGAGTGGGTTCCAAACCGAACGGTTGGCAAAAAAGCATCTACGTCAACGCAATCGAAAAAG
>JANODW010000378.1:0-2681 GCA_031412875.1 Pirellula sp.
CTGGCCCGATGCAACGATGGAGACATCGATCGGGCTTGGGAGGCATTGCAAAAAGCGCCACAGGCTCGGATACACGTTTTCTTGGCAACCAGCGCGATCCACCGGGAGTTCAAACTGCGGATGACCCAGGATGAGATTATCGCGAGGGCCGTCAAAGGGGTTGAGAGGGCGGTTTCGTATTGCGATGATGTGGAGTTTTCGGCTGAAGACGCTGCCCGCACCGAAATCGACTTCCTGTGCCGAGTGGTAGAAGCAGCGATTCGAGCCGGGGCGACCACGATCAACGTGCCCGATACGGTCGGCTACACGACACCCAACGAAATGTATCAGCGCATCGAAGCGCTCATCAACCGCGTCCCGAATATCGACAAAGCAGTCTTGAGTTGCCATTGCCACGATGACTTGGGAATGGCCGTCGCCAATTCGTTGGCAGCCGTGCAAGCGGGCGCGGGTCAGATCGAGTGCACCATCAACGGGATCGGTGAGCGCGCCGGAAACTGCTCGCTCGAAGAAGTTGTAATGGCCATGCGTACGCGTCAGGAAATGTACAACACGCGCACGCGAATCGTGACCGAACGCTTGGTCCCCATCAGCCGATTGCTTTGCAAGATCACTGGTCTCGATGTGCAACGCAACAAAGCGGTGGTCGGTCGCAACGCCTTTGCACATGAATCGGGCATCCATCAGGATGGTATGCTCAAAGAGCGGAGCACGTATGAAATCATGCGGCCCGAGGACGTTGGGTTTGCCAAGACGGATTTGGTACTCGGCAAACACAGCGGCCGCGCCGCCCTTGCCGATCGGGCTAAAGAACTCGGGTACCAACTTACCGGCGAGCAATTGCAGTCGGTCTTTGACCAATTCAAAACGCTGGCCGACAAGAAAAAGGAGATCTACGACGGCGATATTGTGGCGCTGATCCAGCAGCAAATCAGCGGGCCAACGCAGCGCGTTTGGTCTCTCGCATCGTTCAGCGTGTCGAGCGGTTCAGGCAAAGTCCCATCGGTCGAGCTGACGCTCAAGAACGGCGAGGAGACATTTACGCAACGCGTCGAACAAGGGGATGGCCCAATCGATGCAGCCTTCTGGGCGGTCGAAAAGATTACCGGCATCAAAGTCGTCTGCAAAGACTTCCGCGTCCGAAGCGCTACTATCGGACGCGATGCGCTGGGTGAAGTGACCGTCGAGGTAGAACACGAGGGGCAGTCGTATCGCGGAATGGGAGCTTCCACCGATACGGTCGAGTCAACGATCTTGGCAATGCTCAACGCAGTCAACCGAATCGTTACAGAAAAAGCGGTTCGATCGCCCTCCAAGGTAACGCCACAGGACAGTTGATGCTCCATGGGTTACTACCGTAGGATGGGACCATTGTCCCGTCCGGATGTAGTTCGGGACAAAGGTCCCAAACTCCATTGTCCCGTCCGGATGTAGTTCGGGACAAAGGTCCCAAACTACGGGTGGTATGTTTCAGCTTGACGATCGCTTAGGGCTTGGGCGGAGAAAGAGCCGGTTGTTTCTTGCCGGCAGCGTCGGTCGGTGTGGCGTCCGCTTCAAGGTCTCCCAACGCGTACTGGATACCATCGAGCATGTGCTTGAGCACCGCTGGTTTGGTGAACGTATCTTCGCGGTGTCCGAAATTTGTATAGAAGACGCGGCCATCCCCTGCTTTCCGCAGCCAGGAAACGGGCACTTCTCGAGGCCCGTCTTTGATCAGCTTGGAGACTGCGTCTTGCTGCATATCCAGACTGACCAAGATACGAAGCGATTTGGTTCCTTCGTAGGTCTCGGGTTTGTATTGGTAGATTTCATCGGCATGCCAAAAACCTTTTCCAGCGAATGCTTTGTTCAATACGTGTTCAGGATCGTCGAGTTTGAATGCCCAAGTCCCCCCTGCATTCCATGGATGTCCTCCGAACTCACCTCCCACGACCGCGCGGCATTCTGGATGCCGACCAAAGTTGTCGCTGGCGGCATGGATTCCAACCAATCCCTTGCCGCCCATGATGAAATCCAAGAAAGCGTTTTGCTGTTCGGGCTTGCTAAACGTCATGCCGGTGGTGCTGTTTAAAACAATGCAGTCGTATTTTTTCAAGTTCTCCGAGTTGAATACGTCATAGGTGTCGGCCAAATCGACGGCATACGCGCCGGTCTTCTTTCCCATCGATTCCAATGCGAGATTCGCATACGGGATCGAGCTATGGATGAATCCTTCGCATCGGTAGAAAACGAGAATCCGTCGGCTCTTCTTGGGCTTTGCGGTCGCTTCGGTGGGTACGGCATTTTCTATTCCGGCAATCTTGTCCGCCGGGATGGGCTTGAAGCTGTCGGTTTTCTTTTTGACCCAGGGATCAGCGGCGTCTTGGGCAACCGCCAGTTGGCACGATACCAGTACTGCAACAATACAAAAGAGTTTTCTCATCGGCTTTTATCCTGGGAGCAATGTCCGCGAAAGGAGAGGGGGCAGGCCAGAAGGCCGTGGGGGATGGAGTCACTAATAGGCAACAGAATACTCTAGCCCGGTCACCGCATCAACCGAGCACCCCGACTTCCATCGTCCCGTCCGTTGTTCGTTCCGGACGATGGTCCCAAACTACGGTTGGTATGTTTCCGCTTGCAGCCGCGCCTCACCCTTTGTGTTACTTGGCCACGAAGTTCACCATCCGGCCGGGAACCACGAT
>JANODW010000379.1:0-4472 GCA_031412875.1 Pirellula sp.
TCGGATTCCAGTCACCCAGCAGCATTCTCTGCGACTCAACTAGCGATCGTTCTTCGATTGGTCCTTCGAATTGGCACAACCCATTGGCTGAAAAGGATGGCATGCCTGGCGTCGCGTTTCAATGGCTCGAGGTCGAAGGACCAATCGAAGAACGATCGCTAGTTGAGTCGCAGAGGATGCTGCTGGGTGACTGGAATCCGAAGTTGGATGCATCCCCGCCACTCTCCGTCGCGAGCAAGTTGATCGGTGACTTTGCGAATCGCGTCTATCGACGTCCGATTCCAATCGGAGAGGAGCTTCGGTTCATTGATTTGTTTAAGAAAGCCATGCAGGCAGGGAACTCATTCCGAGAATCGTTGCTGGCGTCGTATTCGGCTATTCTTTGTTCGCCGGAGTTTGTGTGCTTCAAGGAAGATCCAGGTCGCCTCGACGATCATGCTGTCGCGTGCCGATTGAGCTATTTCCTTTGGAACTCCGAGCCCGATACGATTTTGCGGGAGCTCGCTGCTCAGAAGAAATTGAACCATCCCGTTGTTATTCGCGAACAAGTGGAACGAATGCTCGGAGATCCGAAGTCCAGTCGCTTCGTCAACGCTTTTTTGGATTACTGGTTGGATATCCGAAAGGTGAATGACACCTCTCCAGACGAGACGCTTTATCCAGACTACTATCTGGATGATTTGCTTGCGGACTCATCGATTGAAGAGACTCGCTCGTTCTTTACCGAGCTCATTCGAAGCGACCTACCGATTCGGAACTTGGTGGACAGTGACTTCTGCATGATCAACGAGCGGTTGGCGACACATTATGGAATTCCAGGGGTAGAGGGCATCGGTATACGTCGAGTTTCTGTCCCCGCAGGAAGCCCTCGAGGCGGACTGTTGACGCAAGCGAGCGTACTAAAAGTAACCGCCAATGGAACGACCACTTCGCCGGTGACTCGCGGGGCATGGATCATGGAACGCATTGTGGGAGACAAGCCCCCAGCCCCGCCGCCGAGTGTTCCTGCGATTGAGCCGGATACGCAAGGTGCGAAAACGATTCGGGAGCAACTAGAAAAGCATCGCACGCTTGCGGACTGCAATTCATGCCACGCCAAGATCGATCCGCCTGGATTCGCATTAGAGAATTTTGATATCTTTGGAGCATGGCGAGATCGCTATCGTAGTCTGGGTAAGGAAGGGGAGCGGATGGATGGATATGGAAAGAATGGTCAGCCTTTTACCTTTCGTAGCGCAACGCATGTGGATGCAAGCGGTACTTGGACGAACGGTACTCATTTCAAAGACATTACCGACTTCAAACGGATCCTGCGGGAGGAAGAAAAAAAGATTGCCAATAACTTGGTCCGGCAGCTTACCCTTTATGCAACTGGCGCGAAAGTTCGTTTTAGCGACCGACCAGAAATCCATCGGATGGTCGAACAGACACACGGGAAACAACTCGGTATCCGTTCGATCATCCACGCCATCGTTCAAAGTCCCCTTTTTCTCCAGAAGTAATGGAAGGAGAGTTACATGAAAATCAATCGAATCACCAATAAGGCATTGCCAAGACGATCATTCTTGCGAGGGATGGGAGTCGCATTGTCCCTTCCGATGCTCGATGCAATGCGACCAGCGGTAGTACGCGCCTCATCGCGTTTGACGTTGGCAGCAGAACCGCGACGAATGCTCGGAATATGCAACAACCTTGGCCTGTTGCCTGAAAACTTTTTTCCGACAGATCATGGACGCGAATACACGCTCTCACCTTACTTGAAAACGCTCTCCGAGTTCCGACAGGACTTGACTGTCTTCAGTGGTGTTTGGCATCCAGACGTCGATGGTGGTCACCCTGCAGACAACTGCTTCTTGACCGCAGCGCCGCATCCAGGCAGCGGCGGGTTTCGGAACACCATCTCGTTGGATCAATACATCGCAGAACGTCTCGGACACCTGACGCGATTCCCGTCCATGACTCTCGGAGTCAACGTAAAGAAAGGCCAACGAAGCCTTTCCTGGACGGGAGCTGGAGTTCTAATTCCATGCGAAGAGAGTGCAGCCGAGGTCTACAAGCAACTCTTCCTGCAAGGTTCGAAGGAAGAAATTGAGCAGCAAGTGCGCAAGCTCAAACTGGGTGAGAGCATCATGGATACCGTTGCCGGGCAAACCAAATCGTTATCCAAACAGCTTGGACCCAAGGATCGAGAAAGGCTCGATCAGTATTTGACAGGGGTTCGGGAACTCGAACAGCGTATGGTCATCGCTCAAGAGTGGGAGCATAAGCAAAAGCCAGAAGCACGAGGTTCCGTGCCACTCGATCCCAAAGATCCTAAGTTTTACATGGAGAAGGTACGCCTCATGTACGACATGGCACACCTTGCCTTCCAATCCGATTCCACCCGCGCTATCACTCTGATGCTGGATAGTGTTAGTTCGCCGGCGATCAATGTTGAAGGTGTCGATATTTCGGATGGCTACCACAATCTATCGCACCACGGCAAGAACAAACAAAAGCTTGAACAGCTAGAAGCGATCGACCAATGGCACATGAAGCTCTTGGCCGAGCTCTTCGGAAAACTTCGTGGATCGCAAGAAGATGGGAGCAACTTGCTTGATCGCACCATGGTTTTGTATGGAAGCAATCTCGGGAATGCCAATACCCACGTCACAACAAACCTGCCGGTGCTGTTGGCCGGTGGGGGCATTCAACATGGTCAGCATTTGGCGTTTGATACTCAGAGAAACTATCCGCTTCCCAATTTGTTCGTTTCCATGCTCCAAAGAATGGGATTGGAGACAGACAAATTTGCAACCTCAACGGGAACCATGCGAGGCATCGAGTTGCGAGGGTAGCGGAGGAAATCCAAGTCGAAAAATCAACGAATTCATTTGGACTTTGTTTATGCACAATCGCTACTTTGTCTTTGTCGCTAGGTCCCAGTCTTTGGAATTGGTTCCCTTTTTGATCTCGACTCGCAATTCGCTTGCTTCGTTGTATTTGGCAGGCAGTACTTCTTCGCTGATCTCTTGGACCGGGCTATCGGGAGTGTCGTAGATCTTCTTCTTTCCGACCACTCGAGGAATGCGGATTTCCACTTTGCACTCACCAAGTGCAGCTTCCGATCGAAACTTGCCATCCTTGATTTCCGTTCCAGCCGTTGGCCCCTGTTCATCCAAAGGAATGAACGAAATCGAACCTTTCTCGGCTGCTTTGCCATCGACCTTGACGGTCCCCGAAATGATTCCAACTTTGGATTCCGGACCGCATCCAACGAAAGAAGAAAGCAGCGAAAAGCAAACTGCAAAAGCGAAAGTGGTGCGTAACAATGGAGGTCTCCCTAAACAATTGATATGGACGTGATACAAAAAGTGGGCGATTCTCTCGATGAAGGAATCGCATTGGGTCGGCATGGACCGCCCAAAAGAGAGGTTGCCAAGCAATGCTCGGCAACCTTGTCAGATCAAGCAAAACGCGATGGTACAATCGAATCAATTGTCGATGCTGCCAATTTCGCTGCCATCCATGGACCCCAAGGCCCGCCAGACTTGCAAGGAAACATTGTCGGAAATAAATCCGATGGATCCATCACAGCGCGCGGCATTGACACCGCCCGTATGGCGACTTCGAGCCGCATTGCGTTGCTGAGTTCCTGTGGCCGCGGGCATACGCGGATCGTTTGTCACTTGGTACCAACCGTTTAGGATGATGTCAGGTGACGAAGTGTTTGGGGTAAGCAAAGTGTGGAAGCGAAAAACACCGTCGTCATTATGGATATCCCCACGCCAGTCATTGTCGTTCGGACTCTTTGCGATGAGGTATTCCGACATCAAGAGGGTATTGGATGTTCCATCAGTAATGCTTCCAAAAGTAACTTTTCCCGGATTCGATCGGACACCGTTCACACTGAAGAAAGGGGCCTTGTTCGGCGGGGGTGGGTTCGTGTTGTCGGGTTGTCCGTACCAGACATTGCCCCAGTTCACGACGTAGTTCCCCCGCGTCCGCTGGTAGGTTCCGACGTTTTGATCGATGGTGCCATTGTCGCTAGGGCATAGATAAATTGGCACGCGCCTGCCTGTCGTCCCGTTCAGTGTTCCCGCAACGGTATTGGGGGGCAAGTAAAAATGCTCCTTAAGATTGGAAGTGTTGTAAAGCGAAGATTGCTCTACGAATGGCCAGAGGTACATCACCCAAGTTTGCCGCTTTTCGGTTCCACCGTTAGACGAACCCTTCGGAAACCTCCTATTCGAGTCGTGGAAGTTGTGCACTGCCAATCCCCACTGCTTCAAGTTGTTCGTACACTGCATCCGCCGCGCAGCTTCCCGCGCAGCTTGTACGGCCGGCAAAAGAAGGCCAACCAAGATTCCGATAATTGCAATAACAACCAAAAGCTCAACAAGCGTGAAGCCTTTGTTTCGACTAAGAAAGACTCGTTTCATCGAATTTCTCACCCTTAAAAAAACAAGACATCGGGTATTAAAGTGCCTTCA
>JANODW010000380.1:0-25124 GCA_031412875.1 Pirellula sp.
GCCTAGCGCCGTAACATCTTTAAAAGATTCTCCGACCATATTGCGAATGTCGGTCAACGCATTGTCAACACCACGGACATTCAACACCGCGCAACCATCTTGTCCGAGATCCGCGCGGTAGACCGTTCCGTTGTCGGTGGCGGTAATAATGATCGGCAATGAGCCTTGACGGAAGCCGCCCCCACCGACACGGTTCTTGGGAACACTGGCGATCAAATCGATCGGTTCGAACGTGATGAGTTGATCGCTGTCAAAACGAGCCGTCGGCAGCATTCTGTTTAGTTCGGAATTCTTTAACGAAAACAGATTGGTTCCATTGGAATCGAAATAGTCGACACGCACGCGAGCGTTGGCATTCATCCCGTCGAAGTAAACTTGTTCGCCCGCCGCTACCGAAACACGGTATTGATACGAATGCAAATCGCTTATCGCGAGGTGTTCGATGGTATTCCAAGCGCTCTGCTTGAGCGTAAAACGGGGGCGAGCCAACTCCTTTTCGATTTTGCTTTTGAGCTGGAAGGTGAATGGGACGATAGGCCCAGAGTTGTTGGCTGCCGAGACCATGATCCAGTAGTCGCCGTCCACCGGAAGCCGGATCGCGCTCGATTTTTGAAATAGCGGATAAACGTCTCCCTGGAATGCCAGTTCGCTTCCGGTAGGTGTGATGAGCGAGGCGACAGCAAAGGGGCTTGGAGAGACGCTGGACTCGAACGAAACCTCTTGGCCTGTTTTACCGTTGAATCGAATCAGCGCAGACGGATGCTGCGCGTCCAATCGACCTTGGATTTCTTGTCCCAGTTGGAGGGTAAGAGAATTGGTTCTAGCGTCGAGGATTTGAAATTCGATAGGTTGGCTGCCGAGTTGGTTGGACAGGGTCAAGCGGTACTTGCCGGCTGGCAATCCTCCTTGTCCGGGTTGCGAGAATTCCTCATGAACACCGGGGAGGTTGCCGACGGGATTGAATTGGGTCGCATGCAGCGCTTGAGTGCTGCTGGTGGTTCCCCAACGCAGTGGGCTGCCGCTTTCTGATCGCAACGTCCAATTGCCCACCCCTTGTGTCGGCTTAAGCAATAGCAATTGGGTAGAGTCCAAATCGAACGTATACTCACGTTGAGCGCCTGTTGGTAAAAAACCGACGGAGACCAGATCGTTGAGTTCGATAGGAATCGCGCTGGGCAAAGCGGTGGGGTTGCCAGCGGTTAGCGAAGCGGTGAACTCGAACACGAAGTCCGCGTCGACCGGTTTCGCTTCATTGAATTCCAATTCGGAGAGAGGCACATTGGATCGGAGCATGGCGGGTGGTTCCCGATCGAGGACAAGGGCGTATTGCCCATCGTCTGGAATCGTGAACTGTCGGACTTTGCCCACGGACGATTTGGGTTCAAGCCGTTGTCCGTTTGGCAGGTAGAGATGCAAATCGGCATGGGTATCGACGGATTGCCAATCGTTGGTCGACAACGAGAGGACATCGCCCCGTGTTGCCAGGAGACGGTAAACGGTCGCCTGCAGCGACGCATCGAGCTTACCGATCAAGGGAACATTCATGGGCAGGATAGGTTGTTGTCCGATGGGAACGATGCGGTAGTCGAGCGATGTGTTCGTGTCGACCACGAACTGGTTGGTCCCGTTGGTGCTGAATTGCGAGCGAGGGACGTCGTCTGCGTTCAAGCCACCGATTTGCGATTGGAGGCCGCCCGCGGGTCCATCGTCGAGGGTGGTACCGTTGGAGGTACCGTCAAAACCTGCTCCCGTTGCGAGTTGGTAGAGAGCTTCGATGAGCGATTCTTCCGAGGTGAGCCCACCGTTGCCCAGGTTGGCCCGCTGGATCGCCGACTCCATTACCTCTTGGAACCGAGGATACGATGGTTCGAGAATCGGTTGGTTGAGAACAAAGGGTCGAGCTTCGATCGTATCCCGGCTGTAGATCGATTTGAAGTCTTCGAAACGAGAGATACCGAAGCCGAAATCGGTGTTTGGAAAGTCGGCCCGCAGCTTGTTTGCAATTCCAAGAAAATGTGAGCTCAACAAATAATTGGGCTCTTCAAAACTTGCCGTATCGTCGAGCAAAAGCATCACATCCACTTTAGGAGGAGCAGCCGACACGGAGAATTGGACCTTGGCATTGACCATGTCCCCTTTGGCCATATTGAACCAAAGTTTTTGTTGATTCGCTTGAGAGGTCGGTTGGACGACGTGAACGTCTCCGATAGGGATCAATTGGCTTCCAGCAAGTTCGTAGCGAATCTTGGGATGGCTAGTGAAGATGGGAGCTTTGTTGTTAGAGGAAACTCGCACTTCAAAGCCTTGCGTCATCGTAGCGCCGTTGCTATCGGTCGCGTCGAGAAAGATCGCAATAGGGCTGAGCCCGTCGGCAGCGGACACGCTATGCGTCAACGTCCCGGTACCGTTGTGGTTATCGATGATTTCCCAACCGACCGGAGCTCGCAGGGCGAACCGGATCTGATCTCCGTCTGGGTCCTGGGCTGCGAACTCGTAGGAGTATCGCGTCCCCACCTCTGCCGAAACGGTAGGGTTAGTCGTGAAATTGGGAGGCTGATTGGCGGCAGCGATTCTGATCCAATAGTCTTGGGAAACGGTTTTGCCCGAAGCGTTTATGGCCGTAATGGTGACGAAGGTGGGGTCGCGTCGACTTGGAGGGACATTCCATTGCACAAGCCCGCTGGTGGGGTGAATGGAGATCGCTGGTTCGTCGCTGACCAAGCTATACGTAATCGATTGGCCCTCAGGGTCCTCAGCATGCGCTCCATAGCGATAGAGTTCGGCCGGGAATCCGATCTCAATAGGTTGAGAGGTAAAGATAGGGCCCGTACTCGGCTTGATGTATCGCGGACCATGAACCGACAAATGGATCGTCGAGGTATTGATCGTTTCGGCCCAGTCGATGCGTTGGCGGTAGGGCAAGACGAGGTCGCCGATGAAACCCACGGGCACCTGGAACTCCAAACCTTTCATCGCATTGGTGACGAGCCCAATCCGTTCTCTGCTATAGCCGACATTGTTCGGATTTCCAGTTGCGTACGAGACGGTTGCCTCGAGCGGTCCCGCACCGCCGATATCATTTGCAAAGACACTTAGACCATCCATTTCCAAGTCCACTGAGGGACCATTGTGGTCGTTCCACACGTAGATCCCTTGATCGGATCCCGTGTAGGTATCGGAACCTGTGGGAGTATGCGTCCATAGGGAATAGGGTTGCGTCCCGGGAGCCTTGGTGTCGGGATTGAGAAACGGTCCCTCATCTACCTTTACCGCAATATAGCTTCCTAGAAGTCCATCGCCTGCATGGACCAGCGCGCTGTGCGCATCTCCCACGATGCCCAACCGTCCATCATCGGCCTGGACCACATAGGTCAAATAGTCGGTTCCGACAAAATCGATAGGAGGAGTGTAGATGACATCGCCGTCCGCTTGGATGGTATAGAAGCCACCGTGGACAGAGCGGCCTGCTTTCGGATATTGGGCATTGCCCAGAAAGGGTTGCACAGGTTGCAAGAGACGGCGACTTTCCCAGTCGGTAGCGATTTGCGCATGCAGCACCCGTCCGGCCTGATCGCGAACTACGCCGTCAAGGTTCCGCACGATCGCTTGATCATTATCGAATACGTTGCCGATACGATTCTGGCTGGTATTGCCGTAAACGCTGGACGTTACGCCAAAGGAATCGGGCTGCAAAACGGGCGGAGAAACGGACGATGAAAAGTCCAGTCGAACATGAGAACGTACGAGGCTTGCGGTCGTCTCATTTTCGAATGGCTTCAGCAACTCCGCCTCGTATGGGATCGAAAAGGAGGGAGCCACCCCATACACAAACGGGGCGTCGAATTGGATGCGTCCGCTTGGAAATACGTTCAGGTCCAACCTCCTTTGCAAGGTGGCGCTATCGTAGTCGTCCGATAGCCCGTCAAACCATCGGTGCCGATCGCAGTAAAGGTACGGGTACGACAAAGCGTTTCGATCGTAATTGGCAAAGTACGTGCCACTGTAGCTACTATTGACTTGTCCGAGATAGTAGTACGAGTCGTTGTTGGTTCGACAGACTTGATCCACATAATCGGAGGTGGTAGGCGTCTGGATATGGGACGGGAAAGTGGGCGCGATCTCGTCAAACTGAACCTGTTTGAGCGCAACCACGAGATCGTTGGAAAGCGCGGTGCGCAAGATTTGATTCTGCCCGCCTCCCGCGAGAGTAAAGCGATCGGCTTGGCTGAAGGAATGGTTTACAACTTGGATGTTGACGGTTGCGGTGTCGGACGTGGTACCTTTGCTGATACGGAAGCGAAAGGAATCGACACCGGTAAAACCCAAGCGAGGTCGGTACTTGAACTGACCATCCGCGTACACTTGGACAATTCCGTTGGTGGGCGATTGAACGAGACTAGCGGATTCGAAAGCAGAGTTGGTGAGGGTCCCGGAGAAGTGGTTGGGAAAGTAATTGCCAGACGAGGCGCCCTGGTAGAGTTGCACGAGGTCGAAGGTAAACGAAAGGTCGCGAGCATCGGCATTGCCGGAAGCATTTATCGGGTAGCCAGCCGGATAGGTAACGATCGCACGTCCGATATCCCGGTCCCACAAGAGCGAAACATCGAGAAAGAAATCGGAAAGGTTCGGCAGCGTTGGAGCGACGCTGGGATTTTCAGGTGGTACCCATGGAGCGGTCGCAACCGATATTATTTTCTGGGACTCGCCCGGTTGGAAGGTGATGGAACCAGAGGGATTCGCCCGACTAACATTCTCGCCGTAAATGCCGGCTCGAATCGAATAATTTGCAGTGACGGGCGTTGTCAACGTCTCGGACAATGTCACGGTGAAGTTGGCAGGATCGCCCCCTGTGACAGCCAAATTGGTTACACGCAGTTTCGGCAAACTTTTGTCTTGGATCGAAACAATGGCTTCGGAGATTTGTTGCCAAGGTGTCGTCAGCGACAGGAAGAATACGTCATCAGGCTCGACCAACGTATCGTTGAAGGTAGGAACGGAGATAGGTTTCCAGGTTTCGCCAGGGAGAAACACTTGGTTTCCTTGAGTCGACTGATAATCGTCGGCCCCAGCGCTTCCATGGATAGATTGGAAAGAGATCGTGACGGGCACATCGAACGGTTCCTCAAGTTGGATACCCAATTGAGCGGGCGATCCCTCGGGAACAAAAAACGTCGGCGTGGGGAGCGACTGCGACTGTGACGGCGAATTGTTGGAGGTGAACTCCTCCACACGCGTGAAGTGTGCTTTGGGGATTTGTTTGGTACCGTCGACGATGGTGATTGGGAATTCTTCCTCGGTGCCCCAAGGTGTTTGGATGCGCACCAGGAGGATTTCTTCATCCTCCTTGCGAAGGTCTTTTAGCATCGGGACCACAATCGAAAAGCTAGTTTTCTCCGACTGCGAGGCATCGACTGTTCCTTGTACCTGTTCGAAATCGCTGGTGCCATTGGCGCTCCAATCGCGGGTGGCATAGGAAAAGACGCGGTTGGTTGCATACGCGACGGGGCCATGGCTCTCGACCGATTCCACGAGGTGGATGGCGGCGCGACTCCCCTCGACCGTTTGCTGGGCATGTTGCACAAGGAGTGTCGGCAAGGGTTTGTTTTGGAGGGTTACCGCGCTGGTAACGGTACCCAGGTTAGGTGCGGAAGCGCGAACCAAGAATGTTTCCAGATCCTCATTGAGGTAGTCGTAGAGCGTATCAATTTCAATCTCTTTTTCGAGTTGGCCGGGTGCAAACACAACCGTGCCATTTTCGTTCAAGTAGTCCCCCCCGGCCCTGGTTTGATTCACTCCGATCGCGGATCTGTTTTCCGTCGAATATTGAACCGTCAACGATTCTGTGATGCGAGCGCTGTTCCTTCTGATTTTTATAATGGCAATCTCCCCTTCTGAAATCACAGGGGAGCTGATCCAAAGTTGCTTTTCATCGCCTGCGGGCCACATGGAGGGGAGCGAGTCATCGATGCTAACGTAGCCTGCTTTGCGATACTCATGCCCCGCGCGGTCCATCGCCGAGACGATGAAGGTGGCATCGGAGCTGGTGAGCGGGCTCGAAGTGGCTTTCGTGATCACGCCTGTTTGCGGATGGATAGAAAACGCGCCGGCGATCCACCCGGCCGTATTGTCGATGGGCGAAACCAGCGCATAGGCGATCGAGTCACTTCGATCTGGGTCTATCGCGCGGGCAACGGCCACACGCGCGGAGATCGGAGCCGAGGCGTGAATGAACGAAGCGGCGATTGCAATGTCGGTGATCGGCTCATTGACGTCTTGGACATGCACTGGAAACGTGCGTGAACCGATCCTGCCATTGGGTCCTTTTGCCGCGACGGTAATCGATCGCTGTGGCTGCGTTTCGAAATCGATCGAAGCCCCCTGATTGACGTATAAGTTCCCGACAGAGTCGATTTGAAAAGCCGAGGCGGAATCGTCCAACAATAAGAATGCGCCTGAAAATGAATCGAGTTGCACCTGTCCAAGCCTAGTTCCGGCCGGAGCGTTTTCTGACAGGCGCACCACATCGGTAGACTCGCTGGCTGTCAGTTGGATAATGCCGATGACCGGGACCGGTCGATTGAAATGGTTTTGATGGATCGCGGTGCGAGAAGTCCAGTTCGGCAGAGCATCGATATGAAAGTCATCCACACGTCCATCAAACCAAGACGCACGGAAGGCGCTCGCCCCGATGGTTACATAGCCCGACGAAACGGTGGGTATGGTACCTCGGTAGTTTTGTAGCACTTCGATTCCACTATCGATCTGCACGGCAAATTGTTGAACCGGGTCATTGACGCTCAGCGAGACCAAATGCCAACCCGGGGTCATTGCTGGGCTGGTGTAGAGTGCCTTGGTCAACCTGTCGCTCGTAGTTAAACGAAACTCAAGAGCGCCAGATGCTTTCGATACCAGCGACCAACCCGAACCGGTAAGCGCTCGAAAGGCCAAAAGGTTCTGATCGCTCGGAGCGGTCCCAATATCCTTCTGAAACCAAAAGGAATACGTCGTCGCCTCAGCGTGGTTGTTCCCTTTTCTCGTGATGCGGACTTCGTCGTTGACCCCATCGAAATCGAATGCCCGCCCCTGCACTCCCGCCACATAGTTCACTCCGCCATACGCGATCCCATTTTGAACATGATGACTATCGAACGTGTTCCCTTCGGCTTGAAGCCATATATGCTCAAGCTCCGCTTCCCCTTCGGCAACCAAAGGCATCGATGCTAACAAAAGACGCGGCTCCAACATTTCCCACGTCGGACGGCGAGAAACGCGATGGCGAGACTGGGGGCTCCCGCCCACCACACGTCGATAGTTCAAACGCAATAAACTACGCCATGAAAAAACATATGGCTTCATGATCGGCCTAGTGGCGAGAAGAGAATGGATCGTCGCTTTTTATTCGCTTCGGTTTCGCATCCTGCGAACAGTACAATCTGTGCTTAGAGGGGCATTAAGCGATGCGCTAAAAACCTATGGGCGATCCTTGGGCACGATTCAGAATGCATGAACGGGCGAAAATTTATCCACCCCTCATACGCATGTCAAACTAATTTCATTGAAAACATTTATCGCTGCCGATGCACTTATCAAACCTATGTGGTAAACCGATTTTCATTGGCTGTTATTTAGCTTAGGCGAGCGGCAGGCTGAAACATTCCAGCCGTAGTTTGGGACCATTGTCCCGAACCAACAAACGGACGGGACAAAGGTTTCATCCTACGGTAGTGATGATCCTGCCGCTCGCCTTAATTGTGATTTGATAGGTCGATTTGTCGGAAGGGTGTTAATAGAGGGAACCACAAAGGTACCGCTTGCTTGTATTGCGAATAGCTCTTGCCGAATCGATCTAAGAGATCGGCTTCTTCGACCGGGCGAACAAAAACATGCCATACCAATGCACCTGTGATGGAATACAAGATGATGCTGAAGCTGCCTAGGAACCATCCGACTGCGACACCTTGAACGATACCGGCCAAGGCCATCGGATTGCGAACGTATCGGTAGGGTCCTGCGATAACCAAAGCAGGTGCCGTCGCCGTGGGCAGCGGCGTTCCGTGGCCAGCCGTCGCCATCGTGATCCCACTTAGCAATCCCGTTATCGAAGCGATCGCGAAGAGGCAACTCGAAGCGAGGGTTTGATAAGAGTGGGAAAAAGAGTGCCCGCCCAGGTGATGTTCGAGTTCCAAAATGGCTTTGGGTAGGATCCAAAGGAAGACGCTCCAAAAGATGACCGTTTGAGCCATTGTCCAACCGATGGCGGACGACGGGGACATCTCAGTCACTCGAATGGCCGCCGGTTGCTGGCCTGAGACTCCATGAATGGTCGCCATCGCAAGTGTCAGTCCTGCCATACTGACCATCATGGCTGTAGCGATCCAAGCTTCGTCGGTCACGATGCTGACCCCCAGGCAATACAACGTTGGGTACCAGACTGCTGCCGCCGTCGCCCAAACCAAAACAGTCCCCCAAGCCTTATGGGTTGCGATGGCATAGGCGGTCGCAGCCGATCCGAAAATCAGCATCACCGAATCGGGCAATAAAAAGCAGAGCAAGGACTCCGATGGCCATGCAACGGGTTTGAACCATCCGATGGACGGCGGCACACAAATCAACAGCAACCACCAAGCTGCAACGCTCGCGGCTTGAAAAGCCAAGTAGCCGACGACGATTTGCTTGGCATTCATGATAGGCGATGATTTCCCACTGCTAAGGCGAGCGGCAGGCTGAAACATTCCAGCCGTAGTTTGGGACCATTGTCCCGAACCAACAAACGGACAGGACAAAGGTCTCATCCTACGGTGGTGATGATCCTGCCGCTCGCCTAACTACGTTTTGAGCGCTTGGATTTGCAGTTGTTCGAGTTGCTGGATGGCTTCCATGGGGGTCATGAGGGAAACGTTGAGCGACTTCAGCTTTTCGACAACGGCATTTTCTTGCCATTGGAACAGGGTCATTTGAATATGCCCAGACTTCTTCTTGGCCGGTGCAATATTCGGTTGGCCATATTGATTCAAATGATTGGCTTCGAGTTGACTAAGGATTTCTTTGGCGCGTTCGTTTACCTCGCGAGGCACACCGGCTAGGCGAGCGACGTGGATCCCGTAGCTCTTGTCCGCTCCTCCCTGGACGATGCGGTGCAAGAATACAACATTGTCATCCCATTCTTTGACAGCAACATTCCAATTTCGCACGCCGGGCAGCGATTTTTGCAAATCGATCAGTTCGTGATAGTGGGTTGCAAACAGGGTGCGGGCCCGATTGTGGTTGTGAAGATGCTCGACGATTGCCCACGCGAGCGAGAGTCCGTCGTACGTGCTGGTGCCGCGTCCAATCTCATCTAAGATAACCAGAGAGCGATCGGTAGCCGTGTTGAGGATTCTCGCGGTCTCCACCATTTCGACCATGAACGTCGATTGGCCTCTCGCCAATTCGTCGCTCGCTCCGACGCGTGCAAACAGGCGATCAGCGACCCCGATGGTCGCTTTGCGGGCGGGAACAAAACTGCCTATTTGAGCCAAGACCAATAGCAATGCAGATTGGCGAATATAAGTGCTCTTGCCGGCCATGTTGGGACCGGTGATGAGCAGGACGCTGCCATGTTCTGCGCCGACCATCGAATCGTTGGGGACGAAGGTTCCTTTAGCGAGGGTGGCATCGAGGACAGGATGACGTCCTTCGTAGATTTCGAGAATAGGCTCGTCGGTCATGGTCGGCCGGACATACTGTTGCTTGACCGCAAGTTCGGCGAGCGAGGCCAACACATCGAGTTCTGCAAGCACGCTTGCATTGGTCTGCAGCGCCTGCGTGCTCGCATGAATGGCTTCTCGCAATTCCATGAACAGTTCGTATTCGAGCGACTTGGCTTGATCGTCTGCGGACAGAACTTTTTCTTCGTAGTCCTTGAGTTCCGGGGTGATGTATCGCTCGGCGTTCTTGAGCGTTTGTTTGCGAATGTAGTTGATGGGAACCCGGTCTCGATGCGTGTTGGTAATTTCCAAGTAGTAGCCAAAGACGGACGTGAAGCCTACTTTCAAGCTGGGGATTCCGGTCGAAGTGATTTGGTCGGCTTGGTAGCGTGCGATCCACTCTTTGCCCCCGGCCGCCAACTGCCGCAAGTCATCGAGGCGTTGGTCGTAACCGGGTCGGATGAAGCCACCGTCGCGCGCCAGCAGGGGACAGTCGTCCTGCAAGGCTTCGTCGAGTTTTTCACGAAGGGTGGGGCACAGGTCGATCCGCTTTTGGAGTTGAGACAATCGCGCCGACGAGCGTTCTTCGAGCAGCGCTTTGATCTTGGGGATTTGGACCAACGATTGACCGACTTGCTTGAGGTCGCGCGGGCTGGATCGACCCGTCGCAACGCGCGCGAGCAATCGTTCCAAGTCGTACACTTCATCGAGCATGTCGCGAATCGAGTTGCGCAGTCTCGCATCGCGCACGAGTTCGTCGACGGCATCGAGCCGCAATTCGATCTGATCTTTGGAAACCAGTGGGGACGAAAGCCATTGCGACAGTCGACGGGCGCCCATCGAGGTCACCGTGCGATCGAGGACGTCGAGCAGTGATCCCTCGCGAGACGCGGTTCGAATCGTTTGCGTCAACTCCAACGAGCGGCGGGTAGCCGAGTCGATCTCCAGCGAACGGATCATGCGGGCGGGTTGCAACTGTTGGATGTGATCCAACGCGGTCCTTTGGGTTTCTTGAAGGTAGGCCATCGCAGCGCCTGCAGCACTGATCGCCAAACAATCGAGAACGTACGTGCTGGCTGCATCTTTGGAATCGCTCTGTGTGTCCCAGCCCATGCCGGACAAATCGAGTACACCGAAATGTTCGTGCAGGACGCGCTGAGCCTCCTCGATTCCAAATTGCCACGAAGGCCGACGCGTCATGGGCCAACGCTCCAAGTCGCTTTTCGAAAGGGTGGAATCGTCCTCTCGCACCATGACCTCGGCGGGCTCCAATCTTGCGATTTGGTCCATCACCGTATG
Organism: Pirellula sp.; assembly: GCA_031412875.1. Lineage (GTDB taxonomy): Bacteria > Planctomycetota > Planctomycetia > Pirellulales > Pirellulaceae > JBKCUI01. The sequence goes on from JANODW010000380.1 coordinate 10,986, forward strand.
CGCGGGATAAGCCCCCGCCTCGAAGCGTCCTGTGGACAACTCCACCCAAGCCATCCCGAGCCATGCGCTGCGCTCCTGACCCGGCTTGCCAGGCGAAGGATGAAAAATGGCGAGCAACAGATTTCCCGATCGAGGGTCCAGCAGCGCGTCGTCGGTCAAAGTGCCAGCGGTAACAATCCGCTGGACTTCCCGTCGAACCAACCCTTTGGCGGTCGCGGGATCCTCCACTTGTTCGCAGACCGCGACCCGAAAACCCTGCCGAACGAGCTTTGCAAGGTAGCCTTCAAGCTGATGGTAGGGAAAACCCGCCATGGGAATGGGGTTTTCCCCTTTGTCGCGACTGGTTAGCGTCAGTCCCAAAACGCGAGCAACCGTTTTGGCATCCTCGTGGAATAACTCGTAGAAGTCCCCCATTCGGAACAGCAAAATGGCGTCCCCGCTGGTCGCTTTGGCCTCTTCGTACTGTTTCATCATAGGTGAAAGATTCATAGCGCAAGATGCTACCAAGCCTCTCGGTTTGAACCAAGTGCCCAATATTTTTACGGGAGGGGGAAACAAATCTGTCAGTTGTGTGTTTTCACTACTAAACCACTGTTCCTCTAGCTAAAATCGAGGGATTGCCTGCAATCGCTTTACGCGGATTGAGGCCGAATTCGAAGGACAAAACCGCCATGAAACACTTCCTCTTTAGTCTCGCGCTTTTCCTTGCTTTGGGCGCATTGGCCCAATCCGGCAAAGCCCAACCTCCGGGCGGGTTCGGTGGGGGAGGATTCGGCGGACCTCCAGGAGGATTCAGCGGCGGATTCGGCGGTGACCGCGGGGACCGGGGAGATCGCGGTAGCCGAGGCGATCGCGGTGATCGAGGTGATCGAGGCAGCGGAGATCGCGGAAGCTTCGGTGGCGGTTTCAGCGGTGGCAGTTTCGGTAGTGATCGCGGCAGCAGTTTCGGCGGTGGGGATCGAGGCAGCGGAGGAGGTTTTGATCCCAGCTCCTTTTTGACCCGGATGGACACCAACGGCAATGGCATGTTGGATCCTGAGGAGGCCCAAGGTCCCGCCCGATTTATGTTGGACCGCATGGCTCGGACCAATCCGAAAATCGATATCACCAAACCGATCCCCATGTCCACTTTGACTGAGTCGTTCCAACAAATGCGCAGCGGCTTCTCAAGCGGGAGCAGCTATGGCGGTGGGTCGGAAGAAGAGATTCCTATCTTGGAAAAGAACTCGCTGGTACCCGGCTTTGCAAAGGCGAAGGTCGAGAAGGCCCCTGTGCCAGGTTTCGGGGCGAGCGCCGAGCGATTCACCGTGCCAGTCGACGAACGCGATCTCAAAGAAGCGGACGATCGCATGAGGCTCTACGACAAGAACAACGATCAACACCTCGACGAAAACGAGCTGAAAGAGGGACGATGGTCCGACTCGCCAATGCAGTACGACAAAAACAAAGACGGAAAACTTTCCCGTCAAGAATTGGCGACTCGCTATGCTCGACGACGGCTCGCGAGCGGAACACAGACCGACACTTCCAGAAAAGATGAAATGGTTAGGCGATCAGGAAGCAACCGCGATATAGTCGAGGAAAAAAAAGAAAAGACGAATCCCCTTGCGAAAAAATCCAGCTACCGTGTCGCGGATGCGAGCGGAAAAGCTCCCGTGCCAGCGGGTCTCCCCGAATGGTTTACCAACAGCGATACCGATGGAGACAATCAAGTTTCCATGGCTGAAAAAATCAAAAAATGGAGCCAAGACGAAGTGGATAAGTTCTTGACCTACGACACCAATGCGGATGGATTCATCACTACGAAAGAATGTCTGACTGCGATCAAGAAAGGAATCTTTATGAGTGGGGTTTCTTCGGCCGCCAGTACGCCAGCCGCAAGTGGCGCCGCAACAACCGGCGATACGGCTAGACCCGTCGTCGGAACTGCTCCTACCGCAGATGCGAGAATGAAAGAATGGGCAGCCGGGCGAATGAAAAGAGTAGACAAGGACAACAACGGCTTCTTGACGCAAGACGAATTCGGCGACAACGAAAAGTTCGGTAAGTTCGATACCAACAAAGATGGACGGATCGATGTGGATGAATACGCTAATTCTCGCAAGTAGAAACCGCGTTCTTGCCAGTCTCTAAAAGTAATAATCCGTTTCTACGCTGTCAGCCAACAATGGCCTAGCACGGCGGCCGTTGCAGCCGCCGTCTCCACCCGCTGAATCCGCTCCCCCAGCGTCAGTACCTTGGCTCCCAACTTCACCGCATCGAGGACTTCTTCGTCCGAAAATCCTCCCTCTGGGCCAATCAAAAAAAGGAGCTGCTCGTCATTCCTCGGCATCGCATTGGCCTCGTGAATGCTCAACGCCTTTGCACCGATAATCGACGGGTGCAAAATCCAGATGGCAAGTGGGCGTTGCGGACTCTGCGAAGCAAGCGAGTCGGCATAATCTCCCATGCCATCCATCCGCACCGTCGAACGGATGCTCATGAAACGATTGCGACCGCATTGCTTACACGCTTCCACACCATAGCGTTCCAGACGCTCGGTGTTGCTCTCGTTCACTACGGCGACAGATCGCTTGGTATCAAGGGGGCAAAGCGAATCGACTCCCAATTCGACCAGCTTTTCAATCGTATTGCGTTGCCGATCCCCCTTGGGCATCGCGATGGCGAAATGAAGTCGACCAGAGTGATCGCGAGGCGCAAAGGCATACGCGTCGATCGCGGCGACCACGGAGCGCTTGTCTATCGATTGGATCTTGGCGGAGGCCTGATTGCCGCGACCGTCAAACAAGACAATGGCCTCCCCCATGCTGCATCGCAGCACCCGGCTCGCATGGTGCGCTTCGCTATCGGGCAATGCGACGGAGCCTTGCTCGGGGAGCATGGGAACTAAAAATCGATGCGCGCTCATTCGAATAGGACTCTAGATATCTCGCGGAGAAACGGCCGAAGGATCCTCGTGCGGTCCATCATCATGCGGTCCATCATCGGGTCCATCCTTTACAAGTTGTTGAGGATGTCAAAAGGGATCAGGATGTTCAGGGTGCCCACTTTGGCTGTTGGACAAATCGGCCGCCATTGCCAATGCTCCATAGATGGGCTCGCGAACCAAATGGTAGGCGCAGGGTGCCAATTCTCGCAATTGCAGTTCACGCAACAGACTCGAAACCATCGATGGATTGTTCGAAAGGATACCACCACTGAGCGCTAAAGCATAATCGCCATGGGCATGACCGAGTCGCCGCGCAATGGTTTCCACCAGTTGGGCCATCGCCTGGATCGCATCGTTGGCTATCTGACTTGCTTGCTCATCGTGGTTCGCGTAGGCCAAGACAATCTTGCTCAACTGTGCGATCTGAGATCGAGGCAATGGAGATTGGTAGACGGCGCTTACCAGTTCGGTCGGTTCGTTGAGCCCAAGCTGTTTGAGCAACGCCCGTTGAAACTCCGTTAACGCATGGCCGCGATCGTGGGCTTGGCAAACGGTACGAAGTCCCGACATGCCGATGGCAAAACCGCTCCCTTCATCCCCCAGCAAGTATCCCCATCCTCCGCATCGCACCTGGGACGGTTTCGTTAGGTCGGTACCACGTGCGATGGAGCCGGTACCGGAAACGAGCGTGATCGATTTGCGCCAAGAGGCGTGGGCGGATGCGCTGATCTTTCCATGTTCGAACATGGCCGCCAGCCTCAGTGGTTCCACATCGTCGATGACGATCGTCCGTCGTGCGATGCCGAGTTCATCGCTCCATTGGCGGACTCGCGATTGCTCTTGGGGGCGTCCTGCGCCCGCGAGACTCAAACAAGCGACGTCCAATTTCGGCGTAACCGATGCGTTGGGTGGAAGCTGCTGTGATGCCATGTCGATGGCGACCGTTAGGTTTGCAAAAGCTGTTTCAAAGCCGACCGAACGAGGATTGCTTGGCCCTGCGTTTCCGCGACCGACAATCTCCAGTTCCCCAAGACCCGGGCCGGGCAAAACATTTGCGATCCAAGCGACGGTTTTGGAACCACCTCCATCCACGCCGAGAACCCGTTTGGTTGGAAGCAGGATATTCATAATGGCAATTCGAGTGCTTGCCGGAGTCGTCCCGAGGCCTGCTCAATCAACGCGCGGGCTTGCTGGGCCTCAACGCCTCGCTTGGCGGCGACGATGGCTGTTTTCACTTCTCCATCGCAACGGCTCAATTGCTCCGCTGCTTGCTGTTCGCTCAGGCAAGCGATCGCTGCTACAATGCGAATGCTCCTGGCTTTGAGTTTGATGTTGGAAGCTCGCAGATCGACCATCCAGTTGCCATAGGTCTTTCCAAGCCGAACCATCGTGGCAGTGGTCAGAATATTGAGGACCATCTTGGTTGCAGTGCCAGCCTTGAGCCTCGTCGAACCACTGATCACTTCGGGACCCACCACGGGCGCGATGACCAGGTCCGAACAGAGATGTAGTTCCGAGTCGGGATTGCAAGTCAAACCGATCGCAAAGGCGCCGAGTTGGCGCGCGTAGTTGAGGCCGCCAATCACGTAGGGCGTTCGACCACTGGTTGCAATCCCCACCAACACATCGCGATGGGAAAACTCGCGGGCTTGCAGGTCGACGACAGCGGCCTGCGAATTGTCTTCGGCCCCTTCGATCGCGTTGGTCAACGCATGCGTACCGCCTGCAATGATCCCTATGACCAACTCCGGTGGCGTGTTGAAAGTCGGTGGGCACTCCGATGCATCGAGAACGCCCAGCCGCCCAGACGTCCCTGCACCCAAATAGACAAGCCGTCCTCCTGCAGCGATTCGGGACGCAATCGTTTCCACAGCCAGGGCAATCGAGACACTTTCCCGTTCCACTGCGACGGCGACCTTGCTGTCCTCAGCATTCATCAATCGAACGATTTCCAGCGGCGAGAGGGTGTCGATATCGGCTGATGTAGCGTTCTGCTGTTCGGTTACAAGTTGTTGCATATTGAGGAAGACTGCGAGAAAAATCCGAGGGGATCGTCTATCATGGCGGGACGAGAATTGGGATGTTCCTAGCCTACCTAACGGACCAGGATGAGTATACCCTCCGCAACCAATGTCTGTACCACCGAACGAAAGTCCAACCTCATGATCCCAAGAAGTTTGTTTCGCCATTCTCGGACTGCGTTGATTGCTTGTTTTGTGTTTGGATTTGGCGGGACCGCAAGGGATTCCCATGCGCAGGATCCTGCTAGGATCGCGATCCCCCCGCAATCCGGTCGCCCTGATACGGCGCGGGGGGCGGACCCGATCCGTGCCGCGATCGACTTCGAGCGCCTCGCATCCATCGATGCGCTGGTTCAAGCGGGCATTGCTGAAGGCAAAATGCCTGGCTGCGTCGTGCACATTGGCAGGAGGGACGAAACGCTTTTGCTGAAGGCTTATGGCAACAAACGACTGGAGCCTTCAAAAGAACCCATGACGACCGACACGGTCTTTGATATGGCGTCTATTACCAAGCCGGTAGCCACGGCGACCAGCATCATGCAACTGCTCGAACAAGGCAAGCTGAGTTTGTCCGACAAGGTCGCGGGTTTCTTCCCCGCCTTTGGATGCAACGAAAAGGACGCGATCACGGTTCAAGATTTGCTGCTCCATCGCAGCGGACTCATTCCCGACAACGCACTTTCTGATTATCAAGATGGGCCCGACAAAGCATGGGACCGTATCTGCGAATTAAAACTCGTTGCACCGGTCGGAACCGCGTTCAAGTACTCCGATGTCAATTTCATCGTATTAGGCAAACTCGTCGAAAAGCTCAGCGGAAAGACGCTGCATCCATTCACCCAAGATGCGATCTTCCAACCGCTCGGAATGAAGCATACGGGATTCCTACCGTCGCCTGAGTTGAAGGCAAAATGCGCACCGACCGAGCAGCGAGAAGGTCGCTGGATGCAAGGGGAGGTGCACGATCCGCGCGCCTATCTGCTCGGGGGTGTAGCGGGGCATGCCGGCCTTTTCTCAACCGCCGAAGACATTGCAATCTACGCCAGAAACATGCTGAAACAGGGAGGCAACATCCTCTCACCCAACACGGTCCGAGCCATGACCAACGCGTATCCGGTCCCAGGTGGCTTGCGCGGGCTGGGATGGGATAAGCGGACTAGCTTTTCAATCAATCGGGGGGATTTATTGAGCCCTTCGGCATTCGGTCATGGCGGTTTTACGGGCAACGTGCTTTGGATCGATCCGGAGTTGGATTTGTTTTTTATCTTCCTCAGCAATCGGGTGCATCCCAACGGCAAAGGACTCGTCAACCCGCTAGCAGGCAAAATCGCGAACGTGGCGGCCGCGTCGATCCTTGAACGCAAAGGCCCCTTGCTCGCATCGCCCCCCACAGTGCTGACGGGGCTGGATGTCGTGGAGCGAAATGGCTTCCGCGAACTGACAGGCCAACGCGTTGGACTGATCACCAATCACACGGGCCGCAATCAGCTTGGCCAGAGCGCCGTGCAACTCCTGCAACGCGCACCGAATGTCCAATTGAAAGTCCTCTTTAGTCCAGAGCATGGCTTTGAGGGAAAACTCGATATCGACAAAGTGTCCGATAGCCAAGACAAAAGCTCGGGGATCAAAATCTACAGCCTGTACGGTGAAACGCGTAAACCGACCCCAGAAATGTTGGCTCAAATCGATACGGTCGTCTTCGACATCCAAGACATTGGGACTCGCTTTTACACTTACATCTCCACGATGGGCGAAGCCATGATCGCTTCGGCCGAACAGCATCGCAAGTTCGTAGTACTCGACCGTCCCAATCCAATCAATGGAGTCGACGTCGTGGGACCGATGTTGGATCCCAAGGCGGAATCGTTCGTAGGTTTCCATCGATTGCCAGTCCGGCATGGGATGACCATCGGCGAACTGGCGCGCATGTTCAAACAGGAATTAAAACTGGATCTCGAATTGCAAGTGATCCCCTGCGAAGGTTGGAATCGACGTGACTATTGGGACGCAACGGGATTGACCTGGGTGAACCCGTCCCCAAACATGCGTAGCCTAACCCAAGCATTGCTGTACCCCGGTATCGGGCTGATCGAGACAACCAATGTGTCGGTAGGACGGGGCACCGATACGCCTTTCGAAGTCGTCGGCGCGCCCTGGATGAACGGCCGAGAGCTGGCTGCGGCTTTGAATGAAAAAAGAATGCCGGGAGTAACTTTTGTTCCGATCGAGTTCACACCGACGTCGACAAAATTTACCAACGAACCTTGCAAAGGGATAAACATCGTGATCACCAACCGCGCTGCATTCGAGCCGGTCAGGGTGGGCCTAACCTTGGCCGCGACATTGCGAAAACTGTATCCGCAAGCATGGGACACAAAAAGCCTCAATCGACTGCTCAGCAACCAAGCGACCCTGAAGTTACTGCTCGATGGGATTTCTGGCGACCCGTTGGAACCCGCCATTGGGGATGGCACAAGTGACTTCCTGCGCAAAAGGCAGGAGTACCTGTTGTATCCAATGTAGGGGCGAGTCGACGACGCGGCTACATTGCTGGGTGCCGCTATACGGGGAGAGTCACGCGGCAAATCGTTCCGCCGTTTGGAGAGGGTTCAAACGAGAGTTCCCCTCCCAACCCCCGAAGCACATTGCGAGTGAGGAAAACTCCGAGCCCCATTCCTTGACCAACTTCTTTGGTGGTAAAAAACGGTTCGCCTACGCGTCGATGCACTTCGTCGGTCATACCTGTCCCTTGGTCTGTAATGGTCAACCGCCATAACTCTTTCGATTTTCGTGACCGCACCTGCTTGTCCAACGCAACATGGAGATCGATCGATTGATTGGGAGGCGATGCGTCGAGCCCATTTTGAAGAAGGTTTCGCAAGGCTTGCGAGAGCGCTTGCTTGGGCAGGATCCCGAGTGAATCGCCCGCGGAATTCGACATGTGGATGTGCACTCGCTGGGGTTCTCGCATCGCTTGAACCGTTTCTCGCAGAACCTCGCTCAAGGAGACAGGGTGCAGGTTCTCTGCTGCGGCTTCTCCCGCGCCACTCTTCATCCGGTGCAGTATCTCTTTGCAACGATTGAGCTCCTCTCGAATCAACTCCACATCGCGCCGAATCGAAGGACTGGATTCTATTTTTTCCAAATTGCGAGACAATTCCTTCGCCACCACCGCAATCGTCGAGAGGGGCGATGCAAGCTCATGCCCCGCGCCGGCGGCGAGCGTGGCCAAAGCTTCCAGCCGTTGCGATCGCTCGCGTTCCTTTTCTACAATCGCCAATTGCACCTCGCGCTGACGCAGCTCCATCGCCAACATAGAGACGAAATAGGTGATCACGCAACAACTGGTGGAGAAAGCGATCAAAAATGCATATTTAGAAACCCCCCACTGGGCATCGTAGGCCAAAAGCGAACTTTCAAACACCTCCAAGGGATACGCTCGATTCAACAAAAACCATCCCCCCACAATCGACGCGAGCGAAATGCACCACGCCCACGTGCGAGGCAGGATCATGCCTGCGATCGCAATGTTTGCGAAGTAAAAAAAGATAAAGGGGTTCGCTGCGCCGCCTGAAAAATAGAGCAACGCCGTCAACGTCAACACGTCGATTCCGATCAGCAGCCCAATCGCTCGACTGCCAATCGTGTCATCGGAAAAAACCGTGCCATCAACGCCTTCAGTCGATGTTGTGTTTCCAGTCGCGATAGAAATGCGTTTCAGCCGTCTCGCCCAAAGCCAAAGTACGCTATTGCTGATCGCGGTTCCCGTCACCAACAAAAGCAATTCCACTATTGGCAATGGCACAAAAAGAGCAAACCAAACGTACCCGATCACGAGCAGTTGGCCAGCGACGGCAACCCAACGCAGTTGCGTCAACCAAATGGCGGTCGACACATGCGGTTCGGAGAATACATGCATCCGCTTTTGGACCATCGTCACGAATCGATCATCTCATGCTGCACTTGTCCATGAACATCCGTGAGCCGAAACCGTCGTCCTTGAAATGGATACGTCAATCGCTCGTGGTCCACTCCGAGCAAGTGCAGGATGGTGGCGTGCAGATCATGGACCTGAACCGGCTTGTCGATCACATTGTATCCAAACTCGTCTGTTTCGCCGTACACCAACCCGGGCTTCACACCTCCACCCGCCAACCAAATGCTGAAGCAACGGGGATGGTGGTCGCGGCCATAGTCTGTCGCAGTCAACTTGCCCTGGCAATAGTTGGTGCGTCCGAATTCGCCTCCCCAAACAACCAAAGTATCGTCCAAGAGGCCGCACCTGGCTAAATCCTCGACCAAACCTGCAGAGGGTTGATCGGTTTGCAAACACTCTTTTTTCAAGCCCCCTGGCAGGCCTCCATGGTGATCCCAATCCTGATGAAACAGTTGAACGAATCGCACACCGCGCTCGACCAATCGGCGCGCCAACAAGCAGTTTGCGGCGAATGAACCTGGCTTCTTGACGTCGGGGCCGTACAAATTCAGCACATGCTCTGGCTCCTCCGCCATATTATTCACTTCGGGAATCGAGGACTGCAATCGATAAGCCATTTCGTACTGCGCGATCCGTTCATCGATCGATGGGTCCAAGGTTTGGTCCCTTTGGTACTGATCCAATTCGCGTGTTAAATCCAGCAGAGCGCGGCGCTGCGCTCGGGAAACGCCGTCCGGATCGTTGAGAAAAAGAACGGGCTCCACGCCCGCTCGCAACTGAACGCCTTGATAACGCGATTGCAGGAAGCCGCTCCCCCAAAGCCGCTGATACAAAGGTTGCCCCCCTTTGTCCTTGGTTACCAAGACGACAAACGCGGGCAGATTCTCATTCTCGGTACCCAAACCGTACGACATCCACGAACCGATCGAGGGCCTACCTGCCATTTCAGAACCGGTTTGAAAGAAAGTGATCGCAGGATCATGGTTGATCGCTTGCGTGGTCATCGAACGGACAATGCAGAGTTTATCGACGATCTTGGCCGTATATGGCAGCAACGAGCTCACCGAAGCGCCGCACTCTCCGTGTTTCTCAAACGGGAAAATGCTTCGCGCCAATGGCAAGATGGCTTGGTTGCCGCTCATGCCGGTCAGACGCTGTCCCTTGCGAATCGAATCGGGGAGCGGTTGCCCATGCTGTTGGTCGAGCAAAGGCTTAAAATCGAACAGGTCCAATTGCGACGGACCGCCGGACTGGAACAAATAGATGACCCGCTTTGCCTTGGGAGCATGATGGAGCTGACTGAGTGCCCCCGGAATTCCAACACCTTGCGTTGCCTCCCATTCCGCTTCCAGGGATGCAGACGCGATGGCTGATTCTTGACTGATCATGCTCGCCAAAGCAATCGAGCCAAGGCCGGCAGCCGACCTGGAGAAGAATTGACGCCGAAACCATTGCGATGGAATAGATGGGTCGCGCAGCGCATCAGCGTCGTTGGGGAATTGGTGGGTTCGGTGGTTCATAGTCGGTGTTTCATAGTCGGGGGTTCATAGTCGGTGTTTCATAGGGGTTGGCTCATCTCATTATCGCATCACGGTAAAGCCATCGGTATTCAAAATCGAATTCACGATGAGGGTCATCGCAGCAAGCTTGGATTGCAGCATCGTATCGGCCGTCTCGATCGCTCTCCACTGTCCAACGCTGAGCAATTTGCCCGCTTGGTCCGGTGTTTGCTCAAACAAAGCAACCTGCTCTTGAAATCCTAGAACCAGGCGATCTAAAAGAGCCGTAGGGCATTCGAGCGAAGTCAATTCCCGGACGATCCGTTTCAAGGCTTGCGAGACATTCGTCGCAGAAAAAGCTTCAGCATGGAAATCCGCGGAGCTCTGGATGCCCAGCGCCGTGAGCGCCATGGCCCGCGATGCCTCGACGTACTGAGGGTCGTTCATGAGTACCAATGCTTGCAGGGAGGTTACGGTCACTTCGCGCCGCGCGGAGCATACCTCGCGCCCAGCGGAATCGAAGATCATCATCGACGGAGGCGGGCTCGTCCGTTTCCAAATCGTGTAGAGGCTGCGGCGATAGAGACCTTCGTTTTTGCTTTGCGGGTACTTGAGACCGGACTTTTCTTCCCAAAGGCCGGCGGGTTGATAAGGATACGAGGGAGCGCCTCCGATCCGTTCCGATAGCAAGTTTGCAGCCTGCAATGCCCCGTCGCGAATCTGCTCCGCCGTCAGCCGTTGGGCTGGAAAATGACTGAGCTTGGCTCCATCCGCGTCCATTCCCCGCGCAGCAGAATCAAGGTAACTCGACTGCTTGAAAGCATGCGAGGTCGCAATCATGCGATAGACCGTTTTGCGACTCCAACCGGACCGAATCAACTCGCGAGAGAGGTAGTCCAGCAGCTCCGGATGAGTAGGCGGTTGGCCCTGGACTCCAAAATCTTCAGACGTGGTGACCAACCCTCTTCCGAACATCTGTTGCCAAATGTGATTGACCGCGACTCGCGCCGTCAACGGATGATGGTCGCTGGTCAGCCATCTCGCCAGTTCCAACCGGTTGCTGGGCATCCGCTCACCGTCGGCTAACAACGCGCGATGCACCCCAGGAGTTACCTGATCTCCGGGCGACTCATACGAACCTCGATGGAGAAAATGCGTTGGACGGTTCGTCGCCAGTTCGTCCATCACCATCATCTCTTTGACCGGTTGCACCAGTTCTGCCAACGAGTTGAAGTAATGCTGGTAGCTTTCTTTATGGTATTTGCATTGCGGGTCGACTCGCTCCGCATAGTGCTCGATCCAGAGCCCCCGCTGCGCATCGGTCAGCTCGGACCACGTGACCCAAGGTTCGTCGGTGGCAAGGCCTGCTATCTCGGACCCGGTCAGGGCAGAATCGTAAACTTGCAAATTGTCGACCAGTCCTCCCGGTAACCCTCGATCGCGGTTGCGGGCACCTATGCTCAGCGAGACATCCGTGCGTTCGTAAAGGATATCTTTGTGGAGCGAGTTCCGAACGATCTCGACCGATGCGCGTTTGCCGTCCAAGTAAACGTGGGTATCTTCCGCTCTATTGGTGCCACCATACACCAGCGCGATGTGCATCCACTGGTTCAAGGGTACAGGGTCTTTGCATCGCACGCGAATGGCACTCGATGGCCAGTAGTGAACAATATCAAAACAAAAGTGCCCATCCTCGATCAGCAGTTGGTACCCCCGCGAGCCCGCATCGGTCCATGACTTCGACCGGTGCAAGACCACTGCGCGGTCAAAGACCTTGGGTACCTTAAGCTCAAAGCAGAGGGTGAATTCCTGCGTTCGCGAAAACACTCCGGTCTTAGGAAACACTAGAGCATTGTCCCCGTCGAGCAAGATGGCCGAGTGCTTTCCGTCCTGTTGCCAGTCGATTTTTCCTTCGCCATTGCCAGGTTTGTCGGCGACGACGTTGTTCGCCAACTTGTTCGCAGGTTCGGCTTCCGGCTTGTCGAGATTGAACTCAGCGATCAACCTCGGCTGTTCGGGTTGCGGCCATGCGTTCAGCGAAGTGTACCAATTCTCAACCGTGTCGGAGCGACGAAGCTTGTTGAGATCCTCGGCGTACGCTTGACGGATCGAGTCCATCGCCGTTTGCAACGTCTCCCTTTTTTGCTTTTGGGCGGGATCGAGAAGCATCAGGGTCGGACCCGGCATCGAATCGGTCCAGTAGCTGGTGAGTCCGCTCTCATCGATGTTGTCAAACATATCGCATAGCTGGAAATATTCTAATTGCGTCAATGGATCGTATTTGTGGTCGTGGCAGCGCGAGCATTGAAAGGTCAGTCCCATGATGGCGGTACCCAGCGTGTTGACGCGATCGGTCATGTACTCCACACGAAACTCCTGCTCCGTACTCCCACCCTCTTCGTTCTGGCGATGCAGGCGATTAAAAGCGGTCGCAAGCCGCTGGCTGTCGGTGGCGTTGGGCAACATGTCACCGGCCAACTGCCAAGTCACAAACTGGTCGTATGGCAAATCCTGATTGATGGCCGAAATCACCCAGTCTCGGTAGGGCCAAACGTCTCGGTACCGGTCGGTTTGGTAGCCGTGCGTATCCGCATAGCGAGCCAGATCGAGCCAGTTCGTAGCCACCCGTTCGCCAAACTGCGGCGATGCCAGCAGGGAATCCACATAGGCATCGTACGCCATCGGATCTTGGCTCTGAACAAACTGTTGCACACGAGTCGCGTCGGGCAGTCGACCTGTTAGCACCAAACTGGCCCGGCGGGCGAGGATGGTTTTATCGGCGAGGGGTTGCATTGCAAGGCGATCTTGGGAAAGACGCGCTTCGATGAAAGAATCGATCGGGTTTTGGTGCTGTTGCAAGGCCTCGGGTCGGGCTGGCAAGTTGAGCGCCGGGATATCGATTTTGGCGGGGAGAGGTTCGAACGACCAATGCTTGGCTTTGTAGGGTGCGCCGCGCTCGATCCAGGTTTTGACCAGTGCCTTCTGTTGGTCGTTGAGATCGATTTTGCTAGTGGGGGGTGGCATTACTAGGTCGGGATCGGTCGCGTTGATTCGGTTCCAAACTTCGCTTTCGTTCAAGTTCCCTGGGACGGCGAAAGCCTTGCCCGAGCCAGTTTGGAAGGAGACGACACCGTCACGATCCAACCGCATCTCGGTGGATCGGGCTTGGTCGTCAGGTCCATGGCAAGTGAAGCATCGGTCTGAGAACAACCGCCGAATCGAGTTGGTAAGCTCTGCGTCGGTAGGCTGGGCGATGGCGGGTTCGCTTTGGAGCAGCAGAACCAACGAAAACACGGGTGCAATAGCCAGCCATCGAAGCTGGTTGGAGTTAGCGAGAGCAGTGCGATCAAGGTATGGCATAGTCCCGTCCATTGTAACTGCCCAATCGCACTTCGTCGCATCCAAACATGCATGTCGCACTCGGCAGCTCGCTCTCGGTAGGTCGCTCTTGCCGAGAGCGACTTTCGACCTGCACTAAAAATTCCCTATCAGGAAATCATAGCGTTCCCTGAGTACTGCGCAGAGTCGCACCCGGCAGGTGCGACCCACCTTGGTCGCTCTTGCCGAGAGCGACTTTCGACCTGCACTAAAACTCCCTACCAGGAAATCATCGCATTCCCTGAGTGCCGCGATGGGACTTCCTTGTTTGGGGTTTTTGCTTTTTTTCGCGCAGAGTCGCACCCGGCAGGTGCGACCTACCTAACCTACCAGTCGATTGCATTTTGGTTTGCTAGCCCGAGGATCAGCGACTGC
>JANODW010000381.1:0-9944 GCA_031412875.1 Pirellula sp.
AAAATGTCTGCCGATTAAGAGGGGTCGATGGCGTTCCCGCGTAGCATATCACTTCGCGGCAAATATTTGCACATCGCAATTCCGATGAAGTACAAGCCGATCAATGGAATGGCCATCCCCAACATGCTTCCTACGTCGTTGGGTGTTAGCACCATCGACAGGAATGCAATGATGAGAATCGCCATCCTCCACTGCGAAATGTACAGATGAATCGACAATATGCCCAAACGTTCCAACACCAACATGACCAGGGGCAATTGAAAGGAAATGCCAAACCCGAGCGGAAGCATGAGCGCAAAGGACATGTAGTCCGTCAACCTAGGGGACGCGCCGATGCCCATACTGGCATTGAACTCCAGCAAGAAGTCGATAACCATGTTAAAGATGACAAAGAAGGCCAACGCTGCGCCCGCCCAAAACAAAAGCAGGCTGGTAGGAAGAAAGAAATAAACATAGCGGCGTTCGTGCGGGTACAAGCCGGCCGAGATGAACTGCCAAATATGAAAGAAGATGCCTGGACTGGCCACCAAAAACGCAACCACCAGCCCCGCTTTGAACCAAATCATAAAGGGCTCTTGCAGCCCCAACGCTTCGGTGCCCGCATCCACATTCACGAATTCTCGAAAGGCCACCAAATCTTCGTTGCTGGGCAGCCCCTGCGCGTCTGGGTTGACCCGATCCCCCTCGGAAAGATCGCCCGCCAGCGCCGCCTTCAAGCGTCGTAGATCGCGGTAGACAATTTTACTAACTCGGACGTTTTTGCTATCCGCCATCCACTTGGAAAGGTCTTTGGGAACCGTCATTCCCGAGGACGCCGTCATTTCCTTTTCGCTCTTCTTTAAATTGTATCGGTCCAGCGAGATCTGCAGCGGCACTTGCATGTAGTTGACGACCCGAGTTGCCATCGGCAATCCAACGACCAAGCCCACCGCCAACCAAATGGACGCTTTGAGCAGTGTTCGGCGAAGCTCCTCGAGGTGATCTCCAAAGCTCATCGAGCTCTTCTCAAACAAGTCGTCAGCCTTTTTAAGGGCAAGGACGTTTTTGGCCATCAGTCAAGTCTCCGGTATGGTGGGGGCACATATTTCGATGCCGTGATGCGTAGTTTAGGTGTGGCGAGTAAAATGGATGGGCGGACAGCACGATTTGTGTCCACCCAGTTTGTTCTTCCTTGTCCTTTTGGCAATCCATGTTTTTACCAGATCATCCGATTCGTTTTGAGCCAATCTTTCGTTCTTACATTTGGGGTGGCGATCGGCTTGCATCGCAGCTAGGCAAAAAACCGCCTGGAACGGGCATTTGGGCAGAGAGTTGGGAGATTGTAGACCACCGCGAAGGTGAATCTATTGTGTTCGGCGGAGATTTTGCCGGCTGGACCCTGCGACAATTAATCGAGTCTTTTCCAAACGAAATTATCGGTCGTGACGTTCCTAACGAACGATTCCCCCTCCTGCTGAAGTATCTGGACTGCCAGCGTGTGCTCAGTGTCCAAGTGCATCCAGACGACGAGTATGGAGCAAAAATGACGGTGCCTGACCGGGGCAAGACAGAGGCTTGGTACGTCATCGATGCGGAACCAGACGCGAAACTCTACGCTGGCCTAAAAACCGGCGTCGACAAAGCGGCGCTGCAAGAAGCGATTGAAAAAGGGGGTACCGAGGAGTGCCTGCACGTGCTGAACCCCAAGGCTGGGGATTGTGTATTCATTCCTGCCGGCACCGTTCACGCGCTCGGCGCAGGGCTCATGGTTGCCGAAATCCAACAGGCGAGCGATTGCACCTTTCGACTCTTTGATTGGGACCGCGTCGACAAGGACGGCCAGCCAAGACAACTTCATATCGAACAAGCGTTAGAGGTAATCGACTTCGAACGCGGACCTATCTCTTTTGTTTCCAAAGCGAAAGAAGCGGACAACTCGGTTCGAACCCTGGTCGATTGCGACAAATTCACCTTGCAAGAGTACGCTTGCTCTGGAAGCTATCCGCTGCAACCCGGCCAAGCGACGATTGTTACCGTACCGCGTGGGATCGCCACCCTCCGAACTCCTTCGGAGGAATATATTTTAGAACGTGGGCAAACCATTTTCGTCCCAGCGGCTTGCCCCACGGCAACGTTGGATCTACAGGAAAACACCACCGTGCTTGCATCTACCTTGCCTCGCGATTCATGATCAACACATTGGCCAAGCAATCGGTGCAAGACTGGGGGCTAATGGGACTAAAGCCCATGCATCGTGCCCTCGTTCGACGCTGCGTCGAACGGCTGGCATCGCCCCCCCCGGCAGAATCCTCCTCGTCATTCGGACCACTGCAACAAACAACTTCACTGCAACGATCTGGCTCATTGCAACGATCATTGGTGTGGTACGCCGAGCCTTTCGAAGCACCCTGCGACGCATTGCTTGCCATGCTCCATCGCTCGGGAGTCCTGATGGTCGACCGCGAGGGGCTGATCCAACGGGTGCAACAAAATCGACCAAACGATCCGGTCTTGGGCGCATTGCACTGCCGCTTTCACCGCCAGATCAGACTGCTTTGGAATTGGACATTGCGAGGCAATCGCGATCTCGATTGGTGTACCGAACTGTCTTTCGACGGGGTGGTCCATGACCCTCGAAGCTTAGAGCGATGGCTCCGGATGTCTGCAGCCCGCGCGGAATCGTATCCCACGCAACGCAGCAGCCTGCTACGCGACCTTGTCTTGCCCTCTTTCGCCGCGCCCTCCACACCCCCTCGCTAGATCGATCGCTGGAAAACATGGAAACGATACTGATCACTGGAGCCGCCGGTTTTATTGGGTATCATGTTGCCCATCGATGTTTGAGCGCGGGCATGCAAATCGTCGGCCTGGACAATTTGAATGAGTACTACGACGTCAACTTAAAGAACGCAAGGCTTCGGCTGCTTTGCGAGTTTCCCAACTTTGAATTCGCTCCGATCGACTTGAAGGATCGTGCGGCTGTTGCCCGCCTTTTTGAGTCTCACGCTTTTAACAAGGTGGTGCACCTGGGTGCGCAGGCGGGAGTTCGGTACTCCGTCGACAACCCATTCCTCTACGTAGACTCAAATGTGCTCGGTACGATGACCATCCTGGAAGGTTGCCGTCAGACCCATGTGTCCCACCTAGTGTACGCAAGCAGTTCGAGCGTCTACGGCAGCAACACTTCGCAGCCTTTCTCGGTCCACGACCCGGTCGATCATCCGCTGAGCCTATACGCGGCGACCAAAAAATCGACCGAACTGATGGCCCATTCCTATTCCCATCTTTACAACCTTCCGACGACCGGGCTCCGTTTTTTTACCGCCTATGGGCCGTGGGGCCGGCCCGATATGGCTCTGTTTAAATTCACCAAAGCCATTCTAGAAGGAGAGTCGATCGAAGTTTACAACGAAGGAAAGATGAAGCGGGATTTTACCTATGTGGATGACATTGCGACGGTAGTGTCGCTGGTCCTAGAACAGGCGCCACAGCGAAATGAAGCCTGGGATAGCAAAGCCCCCGACCCCTCCACCAGTTCTGCGCCGTTTCGTCTGCTGAATGTTGGCAACCAACAACCGACGGAATTGACACGTTTCATCGAGGTGCTAGAAAAAGCTATCGGAATCCAAGCAAGAAAGAAATTGCTGCCGATTCAAATGGGCGACGTAACCGACACCTTCGCCGACGTCGACTCGCTCAAAAAACTGATCGGTTTTTGTCCGAGCACTCCCATCGAAGTTGGTATAGAGCGTTTTGTCCAATGGTACCGCGAGTACTACGATGTCTAAGTGAACTCCAAGGTCGAAATGATCTCCAAGGCGATGGCCTATTCCCGTTCCAATGCCGATACTGAAATGCAATGAATCCCACCAACCGTACCTTATTGTCCGTCAACGTCAACAAAGTAGCGTTGCTACGCAACACGCGGCACTTGGGCCAGCCGAGCGTGATTCGAGCCGCCTCGATCTGCCTCGAGGCAGGAGCGGATGGCATCACCGTCCACCCCAGGCCAGACGAACGGCATATCCGGCGCAGCGACGTCTTTGAAATCGCGGAATTGCTGCAACAATGGCCGCGTGCCGAGTACAACATCGAGGGCAATCCTTTTCATAACCTGATGGACTTTGTACGAGCTGTTCGGCCAGCGCAGGCGACGTTTGTGCCCGATAGTGAATCGCAAAGCACGTCCGACCATGGGTGGAATCTGGTCGACGATGCAGCCCGATTGGAACCGCTGATCCATGAATGCAACACGCTAGGTGTTCGTGTCAGCCTGTTCATGGATCCAGTGCCTGATCAGATGCCTAAAGCCAAGCGATTGGGGGCCAGCCGGATTGAACTTTATACCGAAACGTGGGCAAGTGCATTTGGTACTCCCGCCCGCGAGGAAACGCTGATGCGGTTCGTCCACTCCGCTCGTACGGCAATCGATTCGGGACTCATTATTAATGCGGGACACGATTTGAATCGCGAGAACTTGACTCCGTTCCTGGCATCCGTTCCCGGTGTCGCAGAAGTGTCCATCGGCCACGCCTTGATTGGAGACGCGTTGGAAATGGGATACAAAGCAACTGTGCAAGCTTATCTCGATTGCATTTTGGCCGCAAAAAAACAAATCGAAAACCAGTCCGTCCGCTCAGGCCCCGTAAAAAACCGCTTACGTCATTTCCGTTGAGCGCGAGTGCAGACCGCACTATTTAATTGCGTTTTCTTTCGTAGCATCTCGCTTGGCTTCGAAGCGTTTGAGGGCCTTGATAAATTCGGGGTGATGCGGCTTGAGCTCGACCGCCATTTTTTGATTTTGGACCGCTTCGTCGTAGCGTCCCAAGGCCGCATAGCAATACGCCAAGGTATCCAGGTTTTCTGGTGAGTCGGGAGAAAGTGCGCAGGCCTTGCGGCTCAAAAACAACGCTTCTTCTTTGCTTCCTTCGGTGTTGGCAATTACCCACGCCAGGTTGTTGCAATGGGTTGCAAGGCGATCGGAGTAAGACGCATGCTCACCTGGACTAGCGTTCTTCAATACGTCTTCGTCATTGCGGATTCTGGACCGGCTATCGTTGATCGTTTTGGCGAGCTTGCTCCGCATTTTTTCTCGTTCGATGTCGGGAAGTGTCAACTTATAAAGCCCGATGAGCGCATCGACGTTGTCGGGTTCGAGCTCGAACGAAAGCCAATAGTTCTTTATCGCGGTCGCCGTCTCGCCTGCCTCCCGTTCTCGATCCGCGCAATACAGGTGATAGTTCGACAGAAGCAAATTGGTGAACTCCTTCGTTTCGTCCAACTGTTTCTTGAAGAGAGTCTCATTTTTGTATCGCTTAGCAAAAGGCTCCAATACGTTTGCTGCATCGGCGTGCTTGCCTTGAGTCTGAAGCATTTCCGCGAGACTATTCATCCCATCGAGCGTTGCGAAACTGGTCAAGTCATCGTTGATGACCAAGCGAAATTCAGCTTCGGCCCATGCGAATTGGCCGCGCTGAACCAGCCGTCTGCCGAGGCTGGAGCGTCGATCCTGGCCCGAAAGCTGACGGTTCAACGAAAAGTCGATCGCGCGCAGTTTGTTCAAGTCCTCAAGCGCACGTGGATCCAAGGGTGTCCCCTTTTCGTTGCAAGCGATTTGATTCAAGCTATGCTCGGCTATGGCCATCGCCAGCTCATCGCGCGACTGCCGTTGATAGCTTTCGGCTAGAAGGTAACCAAAGAAAAATTCGCGAGACAGAATCGACCTGGGAAGACTGGCGTGCTGTTCCTGGACGAGTTCCGGCAAATTGTGTTTCAAGGCCCATTGAGCGTACTCATTGGCCCGCGTCGAGCCGCTGCCAATCATCGAATCGAGCATCGGTATCGATTTGCCGATCGTCAATATCGAACGACCGATCGAGAGAGCCGACGGTCGCATGGCGGGTTGGCTGGCGATTTGTTCAACCACCCATTTGTGCAATTCCGACACCAATTCCAAATTGGTTTCGACCGACTGGGATTTGAGCAATTGCAATTCATCGGACAAAACCTGCTCCCACCATTTCAGATCAAAATCTTTCTTGCTCGATGCGTATTGCAGCAACCAACGGCTCGCCTGGCTTTGACCACTTCCGATGTAACTGCGGATGGATTCTTTTCTGTTTTCTAACGACTGGCCATCGGTCGGTTTGCTCCGCATCAGGAGCAGTGCAGCTCGTTTGGCAAGCCCGCTTCGCGTTTCGTAACGCACCAATCGGCACAGTGCAGGAAAGCCTTCGTCGTGATCGAGGCGTTGCAACTGGTCGATGTACATGGACTTCTCCGAATCCGCGGAGCCATAATTTTTGAGAATCTGCCGAACACTTACGGGGTCGGTATCCCAAGACCAAGAGAACTGATTGCTTTGAACCACGAAACGGGCTGTCGATGCAATCTGGGGATCTGCATGAAAGCTGGCCGCATGCAATTGATCCAGCGCCAAAACGCCGATCCGCTCCAGCTCGGACTGGGCGCTCAAACGGCTCGAGTAATTGGGGTCGCTAAGCTGTTCGATCAACGTCGCGATTCGCATCCGTAATTCATCGGGGGGACTGTTGCTTTCCTCCGCCATCTTCCCGGTCGCTAATTGTCCAGTTGCCAAATTGCAATAGAAAAGGCTGACCCAGATAAGCAGACCCAGATAAAAAACAGGCCGGGTAAAAATAGGCCGGGTGGTCGTCCAGACGTCCCGTTTAGACGGCGCGCATCGAAATGCGGACACCCCCGGGATTGCTTTGGATGAGTCTATGTTCATGGCGAAAATGGCTCGTTGCACAAGGAAGTCCTAGCAAGTGAAGAAGCGTCCGATTCATTATAGTGGCGGGAATCCCCTGTCCATGCCAAGTGGGATCCGGGAATCAAGCCAAAAAAAGGCCAAAAACGATTGTGCGGGCTGAACAGGGGGGGCCAGCCGGATTGCGGCGTCTCGCCCAATTTTTTTCGTCACTATTCAAATGAAAATTTGACAGAGGGTGGTAGGAGGCGATACGATAACGGGTGAGCGTTTTCCGCTATTGAATCCAGTCAGTAAGCGAACTCGCCACACTCATCACAATCACACTTATGCTTAGCTGCCCGTCGGTTTTTTGCTCGATGCGCTGTTTCGAGATAATTTAGCACGGGAAGGGGTTCGCACGATGGCGAAGAAAATTCAGCATGTTTGGGGCTTAGAAATTGGCCAGAGCGCTCTCAAAGCGATGCGCTGCCACCTCGAAGGCGATACCGTTGTCACCGATGTTTTCGACTTCGTAGAATACCCGAAAATCCTCAGTCAACCCGAAGCCGAGCCCGAACTTTTGATCGCAGATGCGATGCAACAGTTTCTGTCTCGCAACGACCTGCGGGGCGCGAAGGTCGGTGTTAGCGTCCCCGGCCAAAGCGGCTTGGCGAAATTCTTTAAGCCGCCGCCGGTAGAAGTCAAAAAGATTGGCGACATCGTCAAATACGAAGCCAAACAGCAGATCCCGTTCGACTTGAACGACGTTATCTGGGATTACCAACAAATGGAAGGTGCCCAGATCGAGGATGGGTACGCGCTGGAGAGCGAAGTTGGTTTGTTCGCGATGAAACGCGATGCCGTTATCAGATCGCTGAAACCGTATCGCGATCGAACCATGGACATCGACTTGGTCCAATTGGCACCGATGAGCATCTACAACATGATCGCTCATGACCGCTTCACCGAACGCATGGCCAATGAACCCTTCGATCCGGAAAGCCCCCAGAAGTCCACGGTCGTTCTTTCCATCGGTACCGATGCTAGCGACTTGATCGTCACCAACGGATTCCGAGTCTGGCAGCGCAGCATTCCAATCGGCGGCAATCACTTCACCCGCCAACTGACCAAAGACCTCAAGTTGACGTTTGCCAAAGCGGAACACCTCAAACGAAACGCGATGCAAGCGGATGATCCCAAACTGGTCTTCCAAGCGATGCGGCCTGTTTTCAATGATATGGTTACCGAGATCCAGCGATCGCTGAACTTCTTTAAGACGCTCAACAAGAAGAGCGAATTAGAAGCCATGGTGTTGCTGGGCAATACGGCCAAACTTCCCGGCCTCCAACAGTTCTTGAACAAGAACTTAGGGCTGGACGTTGATATTCTAGATAAGTTTCCGAAACTAGAAGGTTCCGAAGTAACGGGCGCCCAAGCGTTCAAAGAAAACGCGGCGGCCTTCGGCGTTGTCTACGGCATCTGCTTGCAGCTCCTCAAACGCGGTCCGATGAAGACCAGCCTGCTGCCTCGCGAGATCGTGGTCGATCGCATCATTCGAATGAAACGACCCTGGGTCATCGCTGCGCTTTCGGTGCTATTGGTCGGGATGGTCACCAACCATGCGACAATGGGTCGCGTGCTGAGTGTCGTCGACGAGGGACGATGGAAAGATGCCGAAGGAGCAGTATCGCGAGTTGCCACCGAATCTGAAAATGAAAAAAAGGTGGACGCTGGCCACAAATCCGCCATGGTGCTGTTTGAAAAAGTGGGCCAAGAAGTCGGTGCTGGCGCAAAGAAACGAGTCATGATCCTCGAACTGCTTAAAGCGGTCGAAGGAGCAATGAATCGCGATCCCTTGCTGGCAGACAAAACTCCCGTTGAACTTGCTTACACCGAACGAAAAGATTTTCACCATACGAAAATCGAACAGAAGTTTGAAACGGACCTGACCAAATGGTTTACCCCCGCACTCAGTACGAAATACACCGAGGCAGTAAAAAGTCGTAGGCAATTGCTAAAATCACCCGATGTAGACAAAGAAGTCCCCGAACCGATCCCGCTCGAAGGCGCAGGCTACGTGGTCGAAGTCAAGGGTTACCATTACTACAACGGACCGCAACACAAAGGGGAAGAAGGTGGCGACCATGTGCTCAAATACATGATCGACTTCTTAGAAAACGGCAGCGTTGAACTGCCCGATGATAGCCAGCGACTTCCCGATGGAAGCCCCACTATTCGGAAATTTACCATGAGGGAATTAGGCATTCGACTGCCGGTGTTGATCTCCGCGTCCGAAGCCGACCTCAAACAACGCGTCCCCAATCCCGAATACACGAAAAAGCTGATCGAGTTGGGATACCAAGCGCCCGCAGGAACAGGCGCGGGTGGATATGGATCGGGCAGCGGATACGGCGGGGGTGGATACGGTGGCGGTGCGCCAAGCAGTCCTGGCGGAGGGAAGTCCGGCGGCTCCATGGGTGGACCGAGCGGCGGTATGCCCGGCGCGGGTGGCATGGGCCAAATGGGTGGCGATGGCGAAGGCTCCGGTGGGATGGGGGCTGGCGGGCCAGGTGGTTTGCAAGGTAAACCGCCTGCCGAAAAAATGGTAGACAAGGACGGAAAGCCAATCCCTCCAGACTTCGAAGCTCCCAAATGTGAGTTTGTGGTTCAATTTGCTTGGATTCCACGTTTTGAACCCAATGGTGGCGAAAAAGCAGGAGGGCTGCTACCGGCTCCCGAAGCGGAAACAACTGGTGAAGAAGGTGCAGCCGATACCCCGGCGGCGGAGACCGTTACGTCCGGTTAGACAACGGAAACGTGCCGCTGTTGAAGAGCCAGTTGCACAGTGTCGAAAGCAACACAGAGTCGAAAGCAACACTGTGCCGAAAGAAAATTGTTATCGAATTGTTAGCAGTGAGTGCCGAGAGCGAAATCCACGGAACAAATCACAGAACCCAACGGGAGTACTAATATGGACATTCTAAAGAAGCAATGGAAAACGATCGTTGGTTACCAATTTTGGATCCTTTCCACACTCGTTTTGATCCTATCTGTGCTGGTTTTCTATTTGACCAGCTCGAGTCTATCCTCGCTTATTGCAGCCCGCGGAACCAAGCTGAAAGGCGCGATCGATCAGATCAGCAAGATTCGTAGCGAAGCAGGGACGCACCCGAACTCTTACTCTCACAAGCAGATGGAGAGCGCGGTTGCCGTCTTAGAAGCAGACATCAAACGGGCGTGGGCGATCAAGTAC
>JANODW010000382.1:0-1526 GCA_031412875.1 Pirellula sp.
AGGGTCCATGTCCCTAGATCCTCTGATTGGAATTAATGTTGCTCTGGCGTAGTGAATTTGCCAAGACTTTGCACTCTACCCTATTTCATGGAGGAGTTGCAATGTCTGGTAAATCACCAATCATCGTTATCACTGAAAAAAAGCAGTCAATTCTCAGCGAATTTGCTGCTCCTCGAACCATTTAGGTCTCTCTTGCACAACGGTCCAAGATTGATTTAATGGCATCGGGACGAATAGACAACGACGAAATTGCCGAGGAACAAATTCGCAACGTCCCTCGCGGCCGAATTACGAAAAGATCCACTCGTCGACGCAATCAAAGGGGAATCACTTCGTTGGGGTCAGATCCGAATGGCACTGGTACTTTGACGGTAAGCGTACACGCTCGCTTGGCTAGTTTTTCGGCGGCGGGCCATGGCTGGCGGGCTGACCCTGTCGGCTAGCCAGCTAGCTTTTCATTGACTTTCGAAGCTCGCTTCGCATCCGGCGCTTGGCCGCTTGCTCCAACGCAGTCGAGGCCTTCTCCTTTCGATCCTCCATTCGATATGTACGGATCGCCTCCGGATGATGCGTCTTCCAGACGTCCGGAAGTAGATCATCTACCTTCGCCGTCCCTCGAAGCATATGTGTGATCACACTCTCCATATACATCATCACGTCCAAATCGTTTCGCTGTGCACTAGCTACCAGCGTCATCAAGCTCGCATTGCGAATGCCTGCTCGCATGCTTCCCACAAATAGCCAGTTCTTTCGTCCGACTGCCACGCGGCGCATCATGCGTTCCGATTGGTTGTTATCGATCGGGAGGCGTCCATCCGATGTGAATTCATTCAACGCGTCCCAATGATTGCGGATGTAGTTGAACGCGCCCGCAAGCTTGCTCGCGGGCAACAGGCTCGCTGCCACCGGTCCATCAAGCCAATCTCGCAAGCGGTCCAAGTACATTCGAGTTTCAGTCGCTCGCAGCTTGCCCCGTTCTTCAATGCTTACACTTGAAGTTCGACGTTCAACGTCAAAAATCTTGTTGATCAGCGCAAGCGGCAACGCGCAGACGTCTGCATTATTGTGCTGGTGTTCGTATACTTTTCTGCGCGCGTGAGCCCAGCACGCCATGCGAGTCATTTTCGACTCGGGCGCAAGGATCACCGACATATTTCCTGAATAACAGTCCGCCATCGCGTGTCCCGCGTAATCAACCAGAAGTTCTGCTGGTCCATCCCGATGTCTCGAGACCCGAAAGTCAAAAATGTCATACGGAATACTTGGGTCAAAGCTCGTGTACCCCCACATTTTGGCAGCGAGGCTATCTTTCTTTTCCTTGATCGCCTCTTCCATCTTCTCGATCAAACGGAGGGTCCGAAGGTCGGTCTTGTCAGGATCGATCTTGGGGATCTCGCTAGGCATGATCAGAGTAACGTGCGTCTCATCAAAGCCAACGCAATTGGCTCCCAGTAAGCGTGAGAGCATTACCCGAGGGAGCTCTTGCGTGACGTCGTGTGCCAACTCGATGTTGTAGTCCAAAGAAG
>JANODW010000383.1:0-3085 GCA_031412875.1 Pirellula sp.
GGAATTATCGATCACAGCAGGCGATACGTCGATCGTTGCACCTGTGATGCCAACCTTCAAAAGGATACTTCTCGCCGTTGATTGCATCTCTGAGGGGGTCGCGCCTGGTACGATCCCTTTTCGAGCGCCTTCGTAGAGTGCATTTTCGACCGTATGTCGGATCATCGCAACCCGACTGAATTCCAGTGCGGCAAAGAAAAACATAAACAGAAGGCTCGAGGTGATCGCCATTTCAACCATGACCGCCCCAGCCCGATGATTGCGAGAACCCTGGGATAGCCCGCGCGAGCTAGGCCGTTCATAGCGTTGGTATGTTGGTTGTTCTCGCATGGATTACTCGGTGATGATAGTGCTGAGCGTCAATGCGATTTCTGTAAAGACCTGTCGCAACTGAGCACCGTTGTTGGCGTGAAAGAATCTTCCACGGCCGATGTTTGCAACATTCCTCATACTGCCTTGATCGGCGTCGCGACCGAAGGTGATGGTATGGATTGTTGAACCTAACGCCACTTGCTCGGTCGCTGCCACGGAGGCCGGGCGTCCAACATTCTGCAATCCATCCGTCAATACAATCATGGTCCGTTCCACAAAATCTCTCGAACGGCCCCGTGCCATGATTCTGCCTCCAGCATCGATCCCGCCTGAGATGTTGGTAAAGCCAGCGACAGGCATGCGCCCCATCGCCGCATTGATCAACGTCGAGTCTTCGGTGAGTTGTACATCTTCGGTAGAGGTCGTTGAATACGATGCTAAACCGATGCGCTCATCGACAGAGCTCTCGGCAAGAATCTGAGTGAAGAGCAGGATCGCCGTTTTTAACTCGTTGAATTTATTAAAGTCCATCATGGAGCCGGAACGGTCGACGACCAATACAATATCTCTCTGTATGAATGTAGCCGTCGCAAACTCATTGGGTTGAAATGTGGGTACGTCAAAAAAACGGCCGAAGAAAAGCTGAACGTCGCCAGAAGGGGACCGGTTGGTGCGTTGACCGTTCACTCGGACGCTGTTGCTCGGAAGTCTCCCAGGCGTGAATGCGAATTTCCCCGCTCCGTTCAACTCCGATCGGCCAAACACGAAATCGCTGTCCTGCAATTGCAGACCTCGATTGGCAACCTTGTTCTCCATCGCAATGGCTTTCCCCTGCGCAATGGCCGCATTGATGTTTTGCGTTTTCGAAAGCGTTTCGGCAGCAGCTTTGGAAGCGGCGTCCGTCGCAGTACGAAGTTCGGACTTTACCAATTGCATATAAGCTACGTCGACCGAGAAAATGACCGTGACCAAAAAGGCCACGAACATGATGCATATCAAAGGCAACATCGCACCAACACGCTGCTTGGCCCGCTTGCGGTTCCGCGCCGTGTTCGATGGCATCCAGACCTGTGGTTTTCTTGTGATGCGATTCATCTTGTTTCTACTCCTTAACCATAACGGTCCGAACGGTGGTGGTTCGATCTGCGATGACATTTCCAAAAAACGGACTATTCAATCGGTAAGGGGCGCTCACCTCAACAATAATGCGACTTCCTCTGGGTGCAGACTGGACGTCCGCGGGCGTAAAGACAATCGTGGAACCGCGAATCTGCCTAGCGGTCAGGATCCCTTGCGCACGGCTGTTTGCACTGGCCGTCGTGCCGTTGATCCGTATCGCTTCTCGGATCCCTTCGTAAGCGCTCGTGGTCAGCGCCTGCCTAACAAAAATTGCACTCGTCGCCTCCATACTGCCCAGTATAAATACCATGAGCAATGGCAAGCACACAGCGAACTCCACCAGCGCAGCAGCGGTGCGTTGTCTTTTGCGGTTGTGTCGTTGGCACTTTTGAAACAACATCGTACTATTTGAACGCTTCGTTACAGTCCTAGGTTTTTGTTTGTGACGATCAACTCAGGTCGATTGGTCTAACTCTTATCCCCGCCAGGGATCGGCTCCGATGCAGTCTTACGAGTGAAGGCTCGATTCAAATCGGTTGCCAGCGGCTTCCAAAAGTCCCCCTCCCGAAATTCGACAGCCTTGAAATCTCGGCCATCAGCATATTCCGCTAGGACTCGACGAACCCGGACCACCGGCCCCGCAAATCGATTCGAGAGCTTGACTGCATCCCAAATGAAAACCGGAGCAAGCACCGTCGACATCAACGCAAACGGCGCAACCCGCTGCCAAGTCAACGACCAAGTCGCGTCCCACGACTCCCAAGGTGTTTCCATGAAACCAGCCCAAAAAAGCATCGCAAAAACGTTCGCGACTATGAACAGCGACCAATGCACACACAAACGCAGCAAAAGGCTGGATTGCACTTCGGTATCGACATACTTTTGGAGCCGTCGCTTTGTCATATCTTCTCACTGTTCTGCGGCTGTTGCTCGCAAGGGCATGGTAAGCTTCCAAGTGAAAATTAGGTCGAAAACCACACGATGCAAATCGCATCCGATGTTTTTTACAACTTAGAATTGTTGTCTATGCCGCCTTTACTCAGAATGCCGGCCAAAATAGAAACGAAATAACATCCCCACCAGTTTGGATAACTGTTAAGCGAGCGGCGGCTTGAAAACTACCTAAAAAGCGATGTTCGATTTTATGAGTTTTCGAATCATTCGCTCGGAAACACTGCCGTCTTACCGTAGGATGGGACCATTGTCCCGTCCGTTTGTTCGTTCGGGACAATGGTCCCAAACTACGGCAAGTAGGCTTCAGCCTGCCGCTCGCCTAACAGCCCCTTGCTATTTCCTTGGCGAGCCAGCGCTCGCAAACGCATTCGGTGCTTCGATCCGAACTCGAGGATTGCGATGGATGCGACCAGAAGATACGCCTTTGTTTCGTATCGCAAACCATGCGATTAAGACGATTGCAATTCCCACGCTCAAAGTCGACCAGAACGGCGAATAGGATAGACGACCTTCCTCTTGAACAACCGCCCAAGCAAGCCCATTGGGTACTGCATTCCCCCGACTCGCACTGGCTGCCATCAGCATCGAGATGGAGTTGTGAACACAATGGTAAGCAATCGTGCAACCGACCCCACGCGACCGGTACGCGATCCAGCCTAAAAGCACACCGATGGCAGACGCGGTTATGGTCTGCTGCAAC
>JANODW010000384.1:0-4748 GCA_031412875.1 Pirellula sp.
CGGCCAACGTGCAGGTCGTTCAAGCGGAATGGAACGACATGCTAGGATCGGTGATCAAGATTGCAGGATCGACGAGCGACGTGCAGTCCGCGCTCGATGCAGGATGGAGGGTTGCCAACGAGATGCATCCCGGTTCGGGTCCGGACTCGGTTCCGAAAACGATGATCCGTCTGATCAATCGCCCTGACGAGCAAGCGTTGCGGGCCATCTTGAGCCCGGACGAATACAATGTGTTGATCGAACAATCGGTGGTCAAGCGTCCGCGAAATCCACTTCAAGATTCCTCTCATCCCGTTCCTCAAAAAGCGAACCAACCCATGACAAATCAAAGCCAAGCCCTTGGATTCATCGAGACCCAGGGCTTTACCGCCGTCTTCGAAGCCATCGATACCGCATGCAAAGCGGCGTCGGTCGAGGTGGTGGGGAAAGAAAAGCTTGGAGGCGGTTATGTTACCGTCGTCATTCGAGGGGATGTCGCGGCGGTCAATGCGGCCATCGCGGCGGCCAAACCTCGCGTCGAAGGGCTTGGAAAATTGATCGCTTGCCATGTGATTGCTAGGCCATCGGAAGCTGCGTTGGCATTGCTCCCCAAGTAATTCTTTCACGAACGGTCTTCAAAGACGAACGATCCTCAAAGACGAATGGGCATCCGAGACGAATGGGCATCCAAGACACCATGCTAACCGACGAACTCAATACAAGATTTGCAGTGCCTGGACTGCGTTTTGAAACGGGCCGAGGGGGACTCACGCGAGCTGTGGTTCAAACCCCATTGGCCGAGGGGGAGCTGTACTTGCACGGAGCGCATGTGACAGCCTGGGCGCCTCGTGGCCACGCGGCGGTGCTATGGTTGAGCGAGTCCTCTCATTTTGAAAAAGGGAAACCGATACGGGGTGGCGTTCCCATCTGTTTCCCTTGGTTTGGCCCTCATTCGAATGACCCGTCGGCACCCGCGCATGGGTTTGCCCGCCTCGCGGGATGGAACGTAGCATCGACGCATGCAATGGACGGTGGAGCGATTGTTCTGGAACTGGAAACAACCATCGAATCCTTTGCGATGCGCTATCGAGTCGAGTTTGGGAGCGAGCTAAAACTAGCGTTGGCAACGCACTTGCCGACGAGCGTTGATCGCTCCGCCACCTTTGAGGACGCGTTGCATACCTACTTCTCGGTAAGCGATGTTCGATCGATTTCCATCCACGGTTTAGAAAACGCTAGCTACCTCGATAAAGTGGATGGTGCCCAATTAAAATCGGCAGCAACTTTTCCCATCGCGTTTTCAGGCGAGACCGATCGCGTTTACTTGCATACGCTTTCTGACTGCAGCTTGATCGACGTTGGGAGCCAGAGGTCCATTCGCGTTGCCAAGTCCGGTTCGCGATCGACGGTCGTGTGGAACCCATGGATCGATAAGAGCAAGCGCATGGCGGACTTTGGAGATGAGGAATGGCGGTCGATGGTTTGCATCGAGACGGCCAATGTCGATGGCAATCGGATCGAGCTTGCACCGGGCCAAACGCACGAGACGTCGGCTATCATTTCGGTGTCTAAGCTTGACTAGCAAATCGATGCAAGGCGAGCGTTAGCAAGAGCCTCTGCACTATCGGCGGATGGTAACGTTCGAACCATATCCGAGCATTCCGAAAACGTCGTTGGCATCGAGGGCCGCAAGGCTAATGCAACCCAGTTTGCTATCGGCCGGTCCACTGTTGGGTGAGCCGTGGATACATAGGTCTTGTCCGAGATCGATCCAGTACCCGCCGAACGGATTGCGTGGATCGTTGGCTGGAATTTGCACGCCGTTGCCGTAGTAGCTTTTGTTCTTTTGTTTTCCGAGGACTTCAAAAACACCTGGTTGGGGTGGGGGTTCTGAGCCGAAGGTAACGGGATACCGACCTGCATAGAGATCGCCGAGGAAGAGGGTGAGTTCATTTTTGCTCAGATTGACTTCGGCTCGAAAGGGTCCTGGAATAACTTTGAGTTTCTCGCCGCCACGCAGGGGCGTGGTCGTATCGATGGCATTGATGCGAGCCAGTATTTCGGTGGGAAGTTCGTAACGCTTGGCAACCGTTTCCAAGGTTTCGCTGGGAGCGACAATGTAGGCCATGTCCATGAGGTGACTGCGCGAGAAGACGACTTCGCGCGAGAGCGCATCGAGCAGGTCCAGCAGGTCCAGGCGTTGTTCGGTAGTGAGTTCGGGAGCATTATAAAAGAAGGAAAGGGTGGCCAATGCGTCCTTGAGGTTGCGGCGTTCGATTTGTTTCATGGCCAGTTCTTTTGCGTTTTCATAGGATTTGCCGACGGAGGTTTTTAAGGAGGGGGGTGACGCATCGGTGCCGATCGCGTTGAATCCCGTTCCCTCTGCAGACTCGCTCGGGAGATCCAACGGCTTGATGGCAGACTCGGCAATCGAGGGGGAGAAATCAGGGTTTTTCGTGTCCGCGAGACCTGGGTTGAATGCCGGAATGCTGGTAGAGGGAATAGACAGGTCGTTGGAGCTGGACGGAAACGCCGAGCTCAAGCCTGGCTGGGATGCGTTGGTCGCGGGCAGGGTGGACGGTGGATTGCTCGGCAAGCTTGGGAGAGCGTTGGTCGAGGGTGCGAGCAAGGGAGCCGATTGCAAGGCAGTGCTGGGCGATGCCGGAAAGCCACTCGGTGATGCCGGAAAGTTGCTTGGCGATGCCGGAAAGTTGCTTGGTGATGCCGGAAGGTTGCTCGGCGATGCCGGAAAGTTGCTTGTCGAAACGGGAGTCCCGAACGCGTTGGCGTTTGCGAAGGTGGAACCGTTGGTATCAGTGGAACTGGATCCGAAGGGTTTGGCGGGGGTGCTGTTAAACATTTCGAACCCGTTGAGCGCATTGCCTTCGAGGGCAGGCCCAATCGGACTGGGACCGGAGACATCGGGCATGGTTTGATCCGCGCCGATGAGGTCGTTCAAGCCTGCTTTGAGCGGGGTGTCCGTGCCGTTCATGGCGACGTACCCTCCGTACAGGACGAAAAGCAACAATACAACAACAACTGCAGTTTTGATAGTTTGCACTGCGGTCCTCCCTGACCGAATGTCCAATCTTAAATTCAACTTCTCTGGAGCTTGGAATGCGATTCCATTTTTTGGGATCGACAACGAGGTCGATTCCAGGAAAAACGGTTCGACGTTCCTGCTCAAACGGGATGCTAAGAATTGTCAGGTGGGCAAGTCAATCTCAATTACCCCGTCTGATTCCTGGATTTTGAAGGTTTTTAGCATGGGCTTGCAGGTGGGGGCATGATTTCCGGTCGCCAATTCGTATTGCCAGCCGTGCCATGGGCAGATGACCGTACCGTCGACGACTCTGCCTCGGGCCAAGGGTCCTCCCTGATGCATGCAGATGCCATCGATGGCATAGAGGACGTTGGCGTGACGATAGATAGCGAGGACTTCTCCCCCAAAAACGATCTCAATGGATTTGCCTTCTGGGAGTTCGTTTGAATTGCAGACTCTTTGCCATGCCATCGGATTCGATCGATCTATTTATTCTAGTACTTCGTGAGATGTCCAATCTACCAACGCTCGCAATTGTATTACAATATTTGCCTCCCAAAGAATCGACCGCATAGTTTTCGAGAGCCTCAGGACCGTTTCGCGATGCAACACCTCTTCCGGCAAGTAGGCTATCTTCCTAACATGAATATTGCCATCCTGGGGCTGATGGGAGTTATGCTTTTTTCTGCTAACGGAGTCGCGGACGACAAGATGCCAACCAAAATCGGATCGGTCGAGGGGATGAACGAATATATCCTCGACAACGGCCTTAAAATCCTGCTTTATTCGGACAAGAGCCAGCCCAAGTTTACGGTCAATTGCACGGTCTTTGTGGGATCACGGCACGAAGGGTATGGCGAGACGGGCATGGCGCATTTGTTGGAGCATATGCTTTTCAAGGGCACCGAGCTTCACCCCAAAATTCCCGAGGTGCTTCGAGACCGAGGTGCCTCGTTCAATGGCACCACATGGCTCGATCGGACGAACTACTATGAGACGTTGAATGCATCGGATGACAATTTAGAATTTGCCATTCGATTGGAAGCAGACCGTTTGGTGAACAGCAAGATCCTCAACGAAGACCTGCAGAAGGAGTTTACGGTAGTCCGCAGCGAGTTCGAGCGAGGAGAGAACAGCCCGTTTCGTGTCTTGCAGCAGCGCATGTTTTCCAGCGCATTTCAATGGCACAATTACGGCAACTCCACGATCGGAAATCGCAGCGACATCGAACGGGTACCAATCGATAGCTTGCGAGAGTTCTATCGCAAATACTATCGACCGGATAACGCATTGTTGGTCATCGCGGGGAGCTTTGATGAGAAAAAGGCTTTAGGATTCGTTCGCAAGTATTTTGGCATTCTCGAAAAGCCGAAAACACCTCTCCCCAAAACGTACACGACGGAGCCACCGCAAGACGGGGAAGGGATGAAGATCGTTCGGCGTGTTGGCGATGTCCAGGTCGTAGGCAGCATGTACCATATCCCGTGCGGGAGCGATCCTCAATTCCCAGCGGTTGATCTCTTGACCACCATCCTTTCGGACGAGCCGAGCGGTCGGCTCTACAAATCGTTGATCGAGACCAAAAAGGCAACCGGGGTGTTCGGAGGCGCTTTTGGTTTGCATGATCCGGGCGCGATGTTCTTCTTTGCCGAATTGCCTAAAGACAAACCGATCGAGGAAGCGCAGCTCGCCATGATCAGCGCCCTTGAGAACATTTCAGAGAACC
>JANODW010000385.1:0-4528 GCA_031412875.1 Pirellula sp.
AGATCTGTGGGAAGTACTGGCCATCATCGGTGCTTTGCAAATCTTATTGCTCCCCTTGATTGCCAAAGCCGCTTGGATTCGAACTTGCGCATGGATCCTATTGGGCGTAACGCACTTGGTTTTGTCCTGGTCATTCAATTACAACTTTGTATACGGACTCCCCAATGGGATAGATGCTTACTTTGGAGCCCAAGGCAAGCGAGCTTGGGATGGTGGTTTTTTTGGACTGCTGTCTTGGGCGCAGATCATGCTTGCGGGAACACTGGCGCAGGATGCGATGCAAGCCTTTCGAACAGGAAGATCGGTACGCATTCTATTGGGCGTTGGGATTTTGTTGATGTTGACCGGCTATGGGCTTTCCTGCATGACCCGCCTGTACGATCTCAAAGGGCATTCGGCCGAAGAAACAGCCCGCTGGCTTGCATCTCCTGTTGTTCCGGATTTGTCCGCCGCACAAGATCGCGAGTGGCGAGACTTGTTGGCGGAGCCTCCCTTTGTTGCTCCACCTCCACCCAGCGAACGCGCGTTGAATTACTGGATGATGGACAAGCGAATCGTTTCGCAATCGTTTGTGCTTTTTAGTACCGGATTTGCGTTAACATTGTTTGCGGCCTTTGTGGTGATGTGCGACCTGCTCGGGATCACTTTCACTATCTTCGAGATGTTCGGCAAGAATCCGTTGGCGGCCTATATTATTAATCATTTGGTAAATCACTCCATCTTGGGAATCGTTCCCAAGGACGCCCCGCTGAGTTGGGTTCTTTTTGGATTAGCAACCGCATTCGCCGTCACCACGTTGTTCGTGCGGCACTTGGATTCTCACAAACTCACCCTGCGTCTTTAAGCAAGCATGGCACAACGCAAACGGCGGTGAGATCTCTCCCAACGACGACTGAAATGGGACCATCCACGCTTGGGATACAAAATCCGAAGGACAAAGCGTAGAATGGAGGCAGGATGGCTTGGTCTGACTGGACCAAGCCACGTTGAATTGCGAGCGGCTGGTTTACGGGGGTGTTTGTCAATGAGTATCGAATCCATTTCGCCTATCGAATTGGGAGAACGTATCAAAAGTGGACATGCGGTGAACGTCATCGACGTGCGGACTCCCATCGAGTTCCGAGAAGTTCATGCGACGTGCGCTAGAAACGTTCCTCTAGACGGACTCGATCCCGCCGCCATCGCCAAATCGCGAAATGGGTCCAATGAGCCTCTGTATGTGATTTGCAAATCGGGTGGCCGTAGCAAACAGGCTTGTGACAAGCTCGCCGGTGCGGGTCAAACCAATATTGTTAACGTCGAAGGGGGGACGATGGCCTGGGAGCGTTGCGGCTTGCCCGTGGTTCGCGGGCAGAAGGCCATGTCGCTGGAAAGGCAGGTCCGTATCGCGGCGGGATCGCTCGTTTTTTTGGGCGTGTTGTTGAGCGTCTTGGTACATCCCTATTTTATTTGGCTTTCGGGTTTCATCGGCGCGGGGTTGGTCTTTGCCGGCGTCACGGATACCTGCGCCATGGGGATGATGATCGCGAAAATGCCGTGGAATCAAGTGCGCACTTAGGTAGCTCAAATCGCAGTCGGGAGAGACAAGCTGGGCTCCTCACTGACAACTAACCTTTCACAACTGTGCCTTTGACAACTGTGTACAGGTCAATTGTATCTAGGACAACTGCTCTTTGAGCTTGTCGAGGCGTTTCGGGGAGACGCTTACACGTGTCCCGAGTTGCTGTGCAAATAGAGACACTCGCAGTTCCTCGATCAGCCAGCGGTATTCCAGCAAGGGTCCGGTGGGTTCGATGCGGATGGCGGACCCGGTCGGCAACGACTGCAGCGTCGTCGGAGAAGCTTGGATATTGGCCAAACGGCCGAGGTAGTCCTTTGAATAATGGGCTACCGTAGCGTCCAATGCCGCGTCTTTGACAGGTCCGGTCGTTTTGAGCCGATCGAGGCGCACGGCCACGGCTTGGAGATAGCGAGGCAATTCCCGCACATAGCACCAAGGAACATGATAGGACAGAGACTCATGGAACAATCCGGTGAGCTGTTCGCGGATCGCACGCACATTCTCAGCCCAAGTTGCAGGCGTCTTCTCCAATAGAGATCGCACCTTATGGTTCGCCTCTGCAAACTTCGGTAGCCATCGACCGACCTCGGCCGATGCGCCCGCGATCCGTTCGATTCGCTTCAATCGACTGATATCAAATTCCACTTGGGTTCGAAAAACGGGCGATACGATCTCGCTGCTCCATTGGGTATCGATGAATGCTAGTCTCGCGATGAGATCACCGATCATTTCTCTCAATCGATCGCCGGCGTAGCGATCCGACAGCCATAGTGACGAACTTGTCCATTGAGGCAAAAATTGGATTTGACTTCGAATTTCCCGGCGCTCGATCTTGCTGAAGAGCGAGGTCATCCCGCGCCGGAACAGTTGTTGGGCGAGCGGTTCATGGTCGACGAGCGCCGTAGCAATTTTTTCCTTTGCCAGCACGAGTGTCGGGTACAAACTCAGACGAACACCCCCTCGCAATTCGACAACGCTCTCGGGAAGTTTTTCGATATCCCACGTGTCCATCGACGCCCGCGTCCAATCGTAGACCGGTGCCTTGCCAGCAATCGCGGCCGGCAGGGATTGCGCGGCCACAGTCCGTTGCGATTGTTGCAATTCGGTCAAGTCGCGGCTGGACTGGACTGCGACTCCTTTTTCATCGACCAGTTCGACTCGCATCCGGAGATGCTCCGGCATACCGCTCAGCTCAAAGTCCGTTTGCTTGATCGTTTCACCGAGGAAACTGCTCAGGACCTCGCAGATGGATTTCCAGAAGGGCGCTTGCTGGCGTTCTCGCTCCACCATTTTCGGCAACAGTTGCTTGACCGTATCCGGAACAGGAACCAGTTGTCGGCGTAGCCGCTTGGGCAACGACTTGATCAAGCAGGTGAGTTTCTCTTCAAGCAGTCCCGGGACGAGCCACTCAAGTCGTTCGTTTTGCAATTGATGCACAATCGTTTGCGGCACGACGAGACTCACTCCATCTGCTTGATCGCCTGGTTCGTATAGGTACTTAACAGGGAGTTGGCTGACGCCGATTTCGATTTTGTTGGGGAATTCGTCTTGGATGGCATCGCGGTCGATGTCGATGACCAAGTCGTCCCAAGTCATGTAGGGAGTCGGAGCCGGGCACTCCTCCGTTGCAGTCTTGCCTAGGCGTGCTGTTGCCCCCGTGGGTGGCTGCAGGCTGCGATCCCATTTTTCCAGCGTGGCTCGGTCGACAACATGCTGCGGGATGCGTTTGCGATAAAATTCGGTGAGCACATACGGATCGACGACCAAGTCGCGTCGTCGCGTCTTGTCTCCAAGCTCTTTGACAGTTTCTAGGAAGTCTTGATTGTGCTGCCAAAAACGAGCTCGCGATATCAATTGATTCTCAGCAAGCCCTTGTTCGATCAAAATTTTTCGAGCGAGAGCAGGATCGATGGGCGCCAAGGGAACGGCAAGTCGCGGGGAAACGAGCATTCCGAAGAGCGTCCCGCGCCGCATGACCATGGCACTTCCCTGCTTCTTGCTGAAGTGCGGCTCATCGAAGCTGTACTTGATCAGATGGTGGGCGAGCTGCTCGATCCATTCCACTTCGATCTTCGCCACGACACGCGCATAACGCTGGGTGGTTTCGATAAATTCTCCTGCGACAATCCACTTCGAACGGCTCTGTTTCAGACCCGATCCAGGCCAAATCGCCACCTCTAAATTCTGCGCGCCTTTGTATTTGCCCGTATCCTCGAGCATGGCCACGCTCGAAAGCAATCCGCTGAGCAAGGAGCGATGCAGTGCTTCGTAGCCCGCGGGAATACCGGTGGGCTGTCGGTCCTGTGGTTTTTGCTGTTGATCTTGCGGTAAAAACCTTTGCTTGTGCTTTGGTACGCTTTCAGGAACGTTGGCAGGCAGGTCCGCGAGGACCAGCTTTCTTTTTCCGATCGCCAGGTTCATTTCTTTGCACTGTTCCAAGAGTTGCCGATGCACGTCGGCCCACTCTCGCAACCGAATGAGCGACAAGAACGAATCGCGACACGCTTTTTCGAGTCGAGAGCGCCCGAGTTCTTCGCGCAGCTTGTGGTAGAAATCCCATATGCGTAGGTAGCTCAGGAAGTCGCTGTACGGGTCTCGGAATTTGAAGTGCGCTTCGTCGGCAGCGGATGCTTTTTCGGGTGGGCGAATGCGAGGATCCTGGGTCTCAATGGCTGCAGCAATAACGAGCGCTTCGTTGAGGCACCCGTTGCGCTCCGCCTCGATCAAGATGCGACCGACGCGTGGAGCGACCGGCCATCGAGCAATCTTACGTCCTATTTCTGTAAGGTGGCCCGCGTCATCCACGGCGCTCAGTTCTCGCAACACGTTCATGCCCTCGCGGACCGACTCCGGACGCGGAGGGTCGAGCCATGGCAACGATTCCACATCGTCGATGCCGAGCGACTTGATGTGAACAATGGTCGAGGCTAAATCGCTTCGGCGTATCTCCGGGGTTGCAAACGCGGA
>JANODW010000386.1:0-3134 GCA_031412875.1 Pirellula sp.
GAGAAAGCGGCTGGACGGTTGTACCGATTACCTACAGAAGCGGAATGGGAGTACGCATGCCGAGCTGGTAGCACCACGTCCTATAGTTTTGGAGACACTTCAGAAACGCTTGCGGAGTATGCCTGGTTTGGAGATCGTAAAGGTACGACCCATCCAGTGGGAGAGAAGAAGCCAA
Source organism: Pirellula sp. (assembly GCA_031412875.1). Lineage (GTDB taxonomy): Bacteria > Planctomycetota > Planctomycetia > Pirellulales > Pirellulaceae > JBKCUI01. The sequence continues at coordinate 176 of JANODW010000386.1, forward strand.
ACCGATGGGGCTTGTACGACATGCACGGGAATGTCTTTGAGTGGTGTCAGGATGTCTTTGAGTGGCGTCAGGATTGGACTGCTGACTATCCATCGCATGAGCAGTTAACGCAATGATGTGCCCGCTATAGCCCTTAGATCGCAATAAAGCGGTAGCGACATATCCATCCAGAACGGGCATTTGCATGTCCATGAGCACGACATGGAATGGGTTGCCTGCAATCAATGCATCTAGGGTGGAATCAACGGCCAATTGGCCGTTCTCAACGATTGTGACTTTCGCCCCAGCCTTCTTGAGAACGAACGAAATAAGGTTTTGATTATCCGGGCCATCCTCGGCCAGCAATATGTTGCAACCCGCTAAAACGGAATTTGGCAAGGTGGTTTGAACTGCACTGGCCTCAGCGTTGTAACCTGCATTGCGGTAGTTGGCGACTTGATTCGGATCAATCAACTTGGATGACACAATAAAACCTATATCCAAATAAGCGCGGAATCGAGTACCTTGTCCCGCACAGGCTTCAACAATGAAAACATCCCCCCCCATCAAATTGGCAAGTCGTTTGCTTATCGTTAAGCCAAGCCCGGTACCGCCAAATTGACGTGTCGTAGAGTTATCCGCTTGTGTAAACGGCTTAAACAATCGACTTTGTTGCTCTGGAGTCATGCCGAGCCCTGTATCGACCACATCGAATTCGAGTCTCGGACAATCGCCACTGACGTACCGTGCGATGACCCGAACTCCACCGAGTTCTGTGAACTTGATCGCGTTGCTCACCAGATTCAAAAGGATTTGGCGAACCCGAATTGGATCGGTAAGCACGTTCGAAGGAATGGCAGTTTCAAATTCACAGCTCAATCCGATCCCTTTGGCAGAAGACCGAACGCGCATCAGCGACAAGACTTCTTCAATGATTTGAAAGGGTGAATACGGAATAGCTTCGATCTCGATCTTTCCGGATTCGATTTTTGACAAATCTAAAATATCGTCAATGATCGAAAGTAAGTGTGAGCCGTTGCGTTGAATCGTTTGGATCGCCGAAATCCGCTTCTCGGGTTCTTCGTGGAAGTTCCTCTCGTCTAAAAGAAGGTCCGTAAAACCCAGGATGGCTGTCATCGGTGTGCGAATTTCATGGCTCATATTTGCGAGAAACTCGCTCTTGGCGCGGCTCGCATCTTCGGCGGCAGCTTTCGATTCGATTCCCTTGCTGGGTCATTGTGAATTCCTGTTGAAGCTTACAAGGTCTTAGGCTTGCCATCTCGCATCAACGACTTAACTCGCTGCTTGAGATGCTTGCCAGATGCGAAGGAGATCAGTCCAAGTGTTGGTGACTTCTTTGCAGTGACACTAACTTGAGCAAAACGAAGCAGTAGTTCTCCGTATGCAGAAACTTCGCTGTGCGAGAGGCTCTGCAAGGCTAGTCGGTCTGCAGCAGCTTCCATTGCGGCACGCAAACGGCTTATGATCACCCAAACCATCGGGTTAAACCAATGGAATGCTCCTGCGACCGACGCAATAATCACGACTGGAATGTCGCGACGACGAATATGAGCAAGTTCATGCCGAATAACCCAACGCAACTCTTGTTCGCTCAAAGTTTCGGTGAATCGGAGCGGAAGACAAATCGTCTGTCGAAACAGTCCAAATACCGCTGGTGCGGCGAGCGACGGCACCTCACGCAATGCTGGCCGCCGTCCGACGGCCAAAGAATCACACTCTCGTAAAACTAAGTCGACCAGCGGCTGATCGTCGAGCAATCGACATTGGCGCAGCGCGAGCGAGAATCTCACGTGAGAAATAACACCTCTGAGTAAGATCACAGCCGTTAGACTGATAACCGTCAATAAAAAGAACATCCCGAAAAAATCCTCAACGCGCAGTTCTCGAGATACGATTGGTTGTTTTTGAATATCTTTCGGATTGTCCTTGGTATTTCCCGTCGCATCGACATTGGGAAGAATCAGATGCCTAGAGTCTGATTGGGACTGCATCTCAATTCCGAGAGATGGTTCCCCAAGAATTTCATTGGTCCACTTATCGATGTGACAGTGAACACTCACCGGGCTTCCAACCGAAACTGGAAGTAGTAACCTCACGATAACTAAGGTCCAAAGCAACGCGTGAATCGCCGGAGACAGTCGCCTCTTCAAAAACAACCCAAGCGAGACCACAGCCAAAAGAATAGGCAAGGCTCTCCAGGTGGCAAGATAAAGTAATAGCAGCCACCCGTTTCCAAACTCAACGAATCGATCCATCCATTCTGCGATCATCCCTGTTCTCCTTAGTTTCTGTTAGTTTTCTTGTCCAGCATTGCTCGAATCTCCTCTACATCTTTATCGGTCAGCTTCGCCATCTTCACGAAATGGATTAGTGCCGGTGTCGCGTTGCCACCGAAAACGCGATCCAGGAACGATCGGCTTGCTTGTCGTACACAGGCATCTCTGCGAACAGCAGGCGTATACACATACCTCTTGCCGTTCTGCTCCGTCGCCAGCGCGCCTTTACGAACCAATCGATGTAGCATTGTCTTTACTGTCGCCGCGCTCCAACCGTTGTCGGCGGCAATTTGATCGATCACCTCTACAGCTTCTATCGGAGGGGAACTCCAGATCAAGTTCATGACGACCCATTCAGCATCCGAAATTTGCATAAGACTTTCCTTCCGTTTGTATGCCGAGAGATTACACGCGTAAACGATAGTGGGTCAAGGCCGATTCTTCGCTTTGGACGAGTTGAGAAAACGGAATCCACATGGCACCGTCTCACGCAGCGTCGCATCCTTTTCTCTTCGTCGCTACTTTATGCGGTGGGGATGATTCTTGGGGCTGTTTCGGCTCAAATCACTTGGGGCCGTCTATGGACCTGGGACCCACGTGAGACGTTCGGATTGTTCACCTTTGCATTTGCAGTGATTTGGACGTCCTTCGCACTTCGCGCTCGGTTGAGCTGGAACAATTAG
>JANODW010000387.1:0-5169 GCA_031412875.1 Pirellula sp.
TACTGCGGCAACCACCTTGGGTTGAGTCAAGGAGATAGTCATATGGGATTGGCGTGGAAGTCTCGAAGTGTTCGATTGCAAAAGTGGTAATTCAAAATGTCCCAGGGTGACGATGAAGCGAAAGATTTCTTCGAGTACCGTGGCTATCTTGCGTTTTTAGCACGCCGCTACCTGTCGTCTCGCTACAACGGAAAAGTCGATCCTTCCGACATTGTTCAGCAAACGCTTGTCAACGCGTACACCGCGTGTTCCCCCTGTCGAGGGACGAAGGAGGGAGAAATACTCGCGTGGTTGCGACAGATTCTGGTCAATGTAATTGCACACGCGACAAGGGAATGGCATACTAAAAAGCGCGATATCCAGAGGGAGCAATCGATCGCAATGGAATTGGACGCATCGTCGATGCGTCTAGAGAGTTTACTGGTGGACAAATCACCTAGTCCAAGCCAAGCACTGGATAGCAAGGATAGATTGCGAAAGGTTGCGGACGCGATGGAGCGTTTGCCAAGTGAACAGAGACAGGCATTAGAACTTAAATACTGGGACAACAAGTCGATGGAAGAAATGGAAGAATTTCTAGGCAAATCCCGAGCGGCTTTGTTTGGAATTCTTAGCAACGCAAAGCGTAATATTCGAAAAATGTTGAAGGACGAGGCAACTTAAAAACTCTCTGATGACGCAAAGATCCCATCGAGTTTGGTGCGACCACTCGGCCTGTGCTCCATTGGAACTTAGCTGCGTCGGCGGCCTTGGGTGGTTGTTTAACCAATAGAGACTCAAAATGAAAATTGCATGCCCGCCACGGAAGACCCTGCATAACTATCTCACAGGGAAGACCATGGATTGCCCGATCGAAGTTTTCGAATCGCATTTGGCCGTTTGCCTGCGATGTCAAGCAGACTTGGAGGTCTTATCTGAAGAATCGGACTCAGTGACACGGCTGATTGCCGCGATGGCCAAAGTCCCACAGTTATCCGGGAATGTCGATGGGGAGGTATCGCAATCCTTTGGTCACTTTTCTCCCTCGGTTAACAAGGCGAACTCCATGAACGAACATCCCTGGGAAGATCACAACGATAGGTTGATTCGAGACTATCGCATTCTCGAATGCATTGGTCAGGGTGGAATGGGAAGCGTTTATCGTGCATTGGACATAAGGCTGAATCGGTTTGTCGCGGTGAAAATACTGAGCTTGGAGCGCATGGGGACTCTGGAGGCGGTTTCTCGATTTTCGCGTGAGATGAGGCTGCTCGCTCAGCTCAAACACAGGCATATCGTGCAGATATTCGAAGGAGGCGAACAAAACGGCGTACCGTATTTTGTGATGGAGTTGGTCAACGGTGTAAACCTGAGCCAACTCGTGCGGCGACTCGGGCCCCTTCCGGTTCCCGAGACCTGTAGCATTATCCAGTTGGCCGCTTCGGCATTGCAGTATGCACATGATCAGAAAGTAATTCATCGCGACATAAAACCATCTAACCTCATGGTGACAGCCATGGGTGACCTCCAGCTATTGGACTTGGGTTTGGCGCAGATTCTTGAAGCGGAAGGAGATGAAGCGGTTTCAAGCCCTGATCAAGTTTTGGGAACTTTTGCCTATATGTCACCTGAGCAACGGGCAGGTGGGCATCAGATAACGTCGCGGTCCGACATTTTCAGCCTCGGTATCACGCTTTATGAACTTTTGACAGCGCAAAAGCCGATCGCACCGTTGCACATGCAGCCACTTGTGTCGGATATTCGATCCATACGGCCCGATGTTGATAAAGACCTGAGTTCTCTCGTCCGTGATATGATTGCCGTAGACCCCTCCCAACGTCCGAACTCGATGGCAGAAGTAGAGTCTAGGCTTAGTGAAATCTCTACGGCCAATAATTTACGTGACTTAATCGTCGAATACTATCGATGGGACAATTCAACCCAGCACAGGACCCATTCTAATAATGCGGAAGGGCATTCGAAGACAAAGAAATCAAGACGAACCAATGGCACGCGCTTTCGGCTTCTAGGGTCTAGCCAGGGGATCCTCGTCCTTGCTCTGGTGTGTGCTGTCGGTGCTTTGCTCGCAACTTTAAATTATCCAATGCAAACCGGTCGGGTCGAGGTTCACGCTGATACGGGACTGGGTTCGGACTTGCGATCCGAGGTCATTGCGATACATTCCAAAACCGGAAAGCGTATACCGTTGATCGATGAAGGGGCGCAAGCCGTACCGATCGGAATTTATAATGTGGAACTGGGAGGGCCAGACGAGTTTTTTAACGAGCGAAGAGACTTCGAAGTGTTTGAAGGCCGCACGACCAAACTTAGTTTAAAGCCCACCTTCGCTAAATTCTTTCAATATCCCGATATCCCTAACAAGGCCGGCGCGTATGCGATATACCATGGCCCCCTATGGAGAACGGGTTGGGAGGAAAACGGTACACCATTTTCATTCAAAATCTATTTCGAAGTTTTAGCGATCGAGGACAGTCCCGGTTTGCCCGCTACCAAATGGTTGCAGATCGACGTCATTGGCTACGACGACGAAAATGACTACCGCGAGTCAGCCGTGCTGAACATCGATTCAAAAAGATGGGACAACGATAACGTTCTGGACATCAAGAAGGGTTGGGTCGAAGCAAAGAGTTCTAAAATTAGGGAATTCATGAAAAAAATTGGGAACAACGACAGCATCGTCGTGCCCTTTAGCGGTGAACATGATTTGATTGCAGAGAATGGGGTAACACCGCTGCCCAAACGGCGACTCAGCGTGCAAGACGTACTTTCCCTTTTCTTCGGCCAAGAGATGCCCGGAGCGGGCAAATCCATCAACTTCGCACGATCAAGACTGCCAAGTCTCGGTGAGCGGAATGCGTGGATCGAAACGGTCCATGATGCGCGCGGAGTCGTTTCGAGCTACGCAGTCAGTTCTCGAAAAAAGGGGGAACCTAAAACAACGTTTGGATTCAAAATGGTCCGCAGAAGATGCAGTCCAACAAATCCGTTCGGATTTCTGCAACTCGAAGTGAACACACCTGACCTGCGTGCTGACTGCGTGATCATAAAATGCGGTGAAGGAGAAGCCGACGCTGGGCGTACCGACGGTAGGATCCAGGACCTTTCACATCGCAGTTGTGATTTAAGCAATCTGGATGCAGGCAATGATTTACCTCCGGTCGAAGGGTTAGCAGAAAACCCCCTCGAGATCCCCAAAAAGAGACCTCGCGTCGGCTTCAACCGTGGAGCGGAAGATCTCACAGGTCTGAAAAAATGGCTTGCGAATGTCGGGTTTTCAGCAGGCCTATTTTTGTCTAGGTCGGATCCGTCGTTGTACCCCATTCCATCTTCAGGATCGCCATCTTCAGGATCACCAGCTCCAGTATCGCAAGCTCCAGTATCGCAAGCTCCAGTATCGCCGACTCGCGTGCCAGCCGAACTCGGGTTCGACCGCGGGGTGGTCCCGCGAGTTCCTTCCATGCAGGTGTACCATGGAACCATCGCTATGGAGAGGGACCGAGAGGAGATAATTCGCGCGACGATCAAGATGTTGGGGGAGGAGCAAATCGAGGATCGTTTGTATTCCTGGATTGAGGTGGATGTTACGACCAATTTCGGGAATGAGCCAACGTATCGGGAGGCGGCGCGGGTTCTCATCGATGCAGAGATCTACCGAAATTCAGGTGACTTTTCAATTCGACGAGGATGGATCGCTTTTGAGAATAGCGAAGCCATTTTCGCCCTTCCTGCCGATGGAGATTTGGAGTCCCTGGTCGATTTACGTTTGCCACTCCAACGCAAGCTGAAACTGAATCGAATCGGAGTGAGCCATGTCTTGTCGATGCTCTTTAATGCCGACCTCAAGCCCCGAAACCCGATCAGTCAGCTACGACCAAAATTTGCAGGGCAGCGCGATCGCGAGTCACGCGGAATAGGGATTCAGACAAACTTCTTTCATCCTTTGATGGGGAACCTCGAGTGTCTCGTGTACGAAACTCCGCCGCTTCTCAAGTCATTCGGCATGCATTATTTTTTTCGCCGCAGTGCAAAAGTACCATTCGGATTCGAGACCGCCCGCCTCAAGGCTCAAAACATTGATATCAATCTTGAGACTGAGAATTGCCGAAGCCTCGATCCAAAAGACTTTCCTCCGAGCCTGTTTGGTGAAAGGAATTCCACTTCGGAATCAAAGTTGGTCGCAAAGAGTTTGCAAAAATCCTCTCCGAATTGGCGTGTTTGGACTTGGAGCGATTCCAACAAAACTTACAAAGCGTGGGCAGAATTCGGCGGCACTATTGATTCGTCAAGCGGCGAGGATGTACTCCTTCGCGACAAGACAAACAGCGAAATACGCGTGCCAACGAACCTACTTTCCGATGCAGACAAAACATTTCTGAAGCAAGGTCGGTTGTGGCGGCAGGAGTCCTTTCGTGGTTCACCGCTCTCTCTCCGGAGAATACTAAGTAAGGACGATTTAACATCCAACACGCTCCACTTGTTGTTTCCAGACGGTCCTGTTTCCGGATTTGTTGGTCCTTTCGACCGTTTCCATCCTGAAGACCAACGATGGGTTCAAAAACTACGAGCGGCTGTGAAGAAAAACGGCGACTCGTCAAAAACGCTTCAAGCCTGGCAAGACTTTGCTGGATACGTACGGTAGTTACGAGCCGTTGTCGCTTTCCGAATTCGAATGCGCGAGCAAAGAACAAAGGGCCATCCATCTTTACGATGGGATTGCGTCGGTTGACCGCATAGCTACCTAATCAAATCACGTTTCGCACAATGCTCTCTCCGTAAATTCGCAATTAAGCAGCGTCGCATACTCAAAGATTGCTTGACGCTACCACGCGATAACATCGCACAGTCGTGTCGGCAGCGACTCAAAGCAATATCGGCTTAGCTCAACACCCATTTGTCGAACATTTGTCGGTTGACCGACGGCTAAGCCACTTTGCGAACCGTAACAGCGTCTCGTGTGGCCAGAATTCCATCGCCGAAGTCGACGAAGTCCCGTTGGTCGACATAACATCCACCGCCAACTCATTCGAAACGATGGCCAATAGCAACTAGGCTGTTTCAGGGAACGGGGACCCGTTGGTTCGATAGGCGCTTTGGCCTTTGCGGATCGCTTCTTTGGCTAACGAAGCAGGGGCACCCGCCACTCGCTTAAAGATCTTGCCAAATCGATTC
>JANODW010000388.1:0-5861 GCA_031412875.1 Pirellula sp.
TTGCTCCGAGCAGGCGTCATGAGTATTTTGAGTTCGTCATGCGTGGGAACGGCTAGTGTTTTATCCTTGTTGTTCCGGCTAGGAAACAACTGTCACCAGCGTAAAACGACCTGCTCATCGGTCCACGAAGCGACCACATCCGGGCGATTGCGGACGATAATAGGAATGTGCGTAACCAGAACTGCGAATGGCAGGCACTCTAGCGAAAAGCTGAGCACGTCGGCATGAATCTTTGAGTGAAACGAACGTTTATTTATTTATTGAGTGGCTTATTGAGATCTACCGCTTGAGCCTGAGGCTGGGCTGTTAAAAATTCGGTATTGACGTTCGTTTTGGACGAGACGATTTTGTTCCGTTTGTATCGAGTTTGCTATGCCTTCCGTCCTGCTTGTCCGGGCGGAGGCCACAATTGGCAGCTACTTGAAGCTGCCAATTGTGGTCCCGCTGGCATAAAGCCAACGGAAACCTTTTGAGTTTCGTGGCACAAACGTTGCGCAATCGCCAACCGCCACAATAGCAAATTTTTGACATCCCAGCCTGAGGCTGGATCGGCCGCGCAGAGCCAAGCCTTGCGAACGGTACGTTGGAAAGCATGGTATGCCACCACTTTGTTGGGATCAAAGATATCGCGACGATCTTGCCGGACGATCGTTCTCTCACTCCTGCATTTGGGACGATTGGGAACTCATTTCGCCGAATGTAGCAATTGGGTAAAGAACTAGCCATGATTTTCGGAGAGAAGATGGATGGCCCCTTGCTACTGGCCACGTGCCAAAGTACGACTTGCTTTTCAAAACCACAACGCAGAACGCTTGGTACGCATTCGGCTACCGCCAACGGTATCGGGAATAGTGGATTCCCTAAGGGTCGGTTGACTCGGTTGATTTGGTGCCAGCAAGTTCCTCTTTTCCAGATACCGTAAGACTGTCGTGGTTAGAGATTCTCGGTAACGCGTTGCATCCTGGAATTCTTCGACCCAAGCACGCAGTTCAATGCGTTGAAATTTTTGGCTGACACAAATCAGAGTCGCTTGAGGTGCAGGGTTCAGCAATAGCTCGGGCTGCTCAACCAGCAGTTGTTGCAGCATTCGACATATGTCTGCCGGGCGCTCATCGCGCGTCACGGCAACTTCGATCGGTATCACGGTAAGTCGGCCAGCACCCATCCAGTTGACTACGTCTTGGCTGACGAAATTCTTGTTTGGAACGATGACCTCTCGCCCTTCTTCATCCGACAAGACAGTGGTCCGCAATTTTTGTGCCGAGACCCGACCCGTGACATTTCCAACAGTGATCAGATCGCCTAGCCTCGCTGGTTTTTCGAACATAACGACCAAACCTCCGAACAGATTTCGCAAGATGTCCTGCAGGGCAATACCCAGACCGATGAACAAGCCGACGGCCAGCCACTGGATGGTTTCCCAACGAAGGCCAACCAATCTTCCAGCGATAAAGCAACCGCTGCCAAACAACAAGCAACGTCCAAACACAAGCGACAAATGCTCCATCGCTTCGTCAAAATTGACCTGTTGGAGCACCAACACATCAAAAATCGACGGCAAAAGTTTGGCCATTTGGAATGCAACAAAGAGAGTCGCTCCAGCCAATACAAGATGCAACACCGTAATATTTGTTGTCGCGACGTCGGTTCGGTTCGCCGATTGAACTTGAGCGTCAAGAAACGATGGGGCCGCATTGCCTTGAACGGTCCAAACCACAGGGTTACCCATCTGAGCGTTCGGAAGGATATCGATCCAGAGCCATCCGATACAGACGAATGCGGCAATCGCCAGCGCACATTGACCGAGGAATGCAATCTGATGCTTAAGCTCAAGCGATTGCTCGGCCAACGCTCCCGAAACGCGAGATGGTCGACCGCGGTAGTCATCTGCTTGACGCTGGACACGGGTACCTGTCAGAGCGTGCCATGCGCTCGAACATAGGAACTTAACGGCAGACCAAAGAGTTGCCCCTAGGAGGATCGATACGAACATCAGCCCAGCGCGCTTGACAATTTCTGTCGCTGTGAATTCGTACCCCAGCGCTGTCAGACCGATCATCGCTAGAGGAAAGCCAACTCCGAGGAAGTAGAACAACAATCGAATTCGATAGAATACGTGCCCACCAAATTTCTCAATAAGCGGTTCGAGGAATCCTCCTTTTGGCTTGAGCGCGAGATGTGCTGTCCACGCAACCAGGAGTAGCGAGGCGATGAAACCGAGACGGGCAACAGATCCGCTCCATGTTCCATGATCGATCCGTTTTGCAAGCGTGACAACGTAAGCAAAGAGAACCAGTCCGATTCCAATCACTTGCAAATACGCCATGGCGCGTTGCCGCCGGGGCAAGTCGATGTTGAGGTGCTTTTCCAAGAATCCATTGGTTCGAAGCAATTGACGAGGGACTTCTACTATAAGTGCAACGAGACTGGCTGCATAGAACGCACTGGACGTGTGTAGCAGGGAGTGGGTTACAAATCCGGAACCAAACCACCGAGCCGTCAGAAACAAAACACCTGGAATGGCCAGTGAAACCAAAGGCGTGAGGATACTCGCCACGCATTTTCGGGCATCCGCAGTTGCCTCTCGCATCCTCTTTCGCCTAATAATTCCTTTCAACCAAATCTTCGCCAAAATACGCAGTGCAAGGACAACAAAGATCGAAAACAAAAGCGCCATGCCGCTCGTCGTGTCGCTACTCCATTTTTGCCTCAGTGAAATTCCAAAGTCTACGTGGCGACGCGAGTCGAAAAGCGAACTAAGTCCAACTCGAAATGTTTGAACGTCCTCAAGGTCAATTGGATCAAGGTTTCGGATCCAAGTCACATGTTGATTGATGCGGTGACGATAATCGCGAATCAATTTATCGAACGCTGCGGATATCGAATCAAGCTCACCGAGCTTTTGCCGATAGTCATCGTAGCCCTGAGTAAGCATTTGGTGCCATTCGCTTCGTTCTCTAAGTAGAGGTTGAATTTGCGAGGCGAGCTGGGCATATTCGACTTCCGTCGGTTCAAAACCCGCCGATGCGAGGATCTGTGCGGTTTGGCGTGCTACGTCCCTCCCGTCATAGGGAATCACTCCATTTCCTAGCTGTTTCGAACGCGAACGCTGAATTTCCTCGTTAACGCAGTGGCCCGCCGATCCGTCCACTTGCCAATCCTCAAGTTGGCTGTTCTTTTGACTGAGCAGCAGTCCTATCGTCGGAGTTGGCCCATGGAGGCGAAGCTTGGAGCCAACATCTTCATAGTCAAGTGTTGCCGAGTTGAGCTTAGCGTTGGCATCCACTACCTGAATCGAAGTCGCATTGATCTTCTCGGCCAGCTCAGCCCATTGGTCAACAAAGCTAGCATTCTCATTTGCGATCTCGCGGACGATGGAGGGATTGGAGGAAAACGTCGAGCGGTACCGAATTGCAGTTCGTCGCGCATCATCAAGTTGCATCCGATCGTAGTTCAAGCCGTAGTGGGGCGTGTCCCTGGGCGTTAATCGCCGATCCAGGAAGCTTTGATTGGGTTGATTCCAAGGCGGTAAATGGCCGGCATTGGAATCCACCGTACGATTTCCCAATGGGTTCGAATCGAAGTGGGTTGTTCCAACTGACGCAGAGCCGATTTGGGCTTGGCAACGGTAGCCAAGGAAACCAATGTGGCTAAAGACAGCAAAGAGTAGAGCGAGATTGCGATAAAGGGCCATCTTTTGGCTACTACCTGAAAAGTAAATTGCGTAAATCCCGATGGACGATTTGCGGGAGAAGGAAAAGCATTCACTCTTCCATCTGAGGAGATACGCAATTACACCAAAGGAGTCCAGCCCGATCGTGTTCCGTAAAATTCTGGGGAGGGGAGAGGGGTTGGTAGTTCTACCCGAGGCACCAAGGCACGGAAGTTTCGGGTCGGCCCGGCACCCTGGCATTAGAACAGACGGTTGTAACCATTCAGGGCGGCGACGCGGTAAGCTTCTGCCATCGTGGGATAGTTAAACGTCGTGTTGATAAAGTACTCGAGCGTATTGTGAGGTGCAGGTTGCTTCATGATCGCTTGCCCGATGTGCACAATTTCAGAAGCGTTGGGTCCAAAGCAGTGCACGCCTAGAATCTCCAACGTTTCGCGGTGGAAGAGTAGCTTCAGCATTCCAATCGCTCGGCCCGTAATCTGTGCACGGGCGAGGCTCTTGAATTGCGAGTGGCCGACTTCGTATGGTATTTTGGCCTCAGTAAGTTCGCGCTCGGATTTGCCGATGGAGCTAATTTCAGGACTTGTGTAGATACCATTGGGCACATCCAACAGTGTCAATGCTCCGTCGTTCAAACCGTCGATGTGCTGCGCTGCGGCTCGACCTTGCATGTAAGCGGCGCTTGCCAGAGATGGAAAACCGATCACATCGCCGACGGCATAGACGTTTGGGCACGAAGTTTGGAACTGATCATTGACCTTGAGCAAGCCTCGCGCGCTCGCTTCCACACCGATACAACTCAAATTCAAATCGTCCGTATTCCCGGATCTTCCGTTCGCCCAAAGCAGGATATCCGTTTTTACTTGTTTCCCGCTTTCCAAAAAGAGCACAACTCCATCGTCGTGCGCTTCGATCTTTGCGAAGGTCTCGTTGTGCCGAATCACCACACCGGAATCTCGCATGTGATAGCTCAGCGCGTCAATGATTTCGTCATCGAGAAATTCAAGGAGTTTGGCCCGCGTGTTGACCAAATTGACTTTGATTCCCAAATTTCGGAACATCGAGGCATATTCGCAACCGATCACCCCTGCGCCGTAAATTGCAATGGATTGCGGTTTGAACGACAGGTCGAGAATGGTGTCGCTATCGAACACGCGAGGGTGGGAGAAATCGACCCCGTGTGGACGAAACGGTCTCGAGCCCGTCGCTAAGACGATGTGATCTCCACAAATGCGAGTATCGCCATCGATTTCTACAGTGTGGGCGTCGATCAATCTCGCTTGGCCTTGGATCACCGGCACGTTGTTGCGTTCGTAAAAGGTCTGCCGCATGGACACTTGTTTGGAGATGATCGCTTTGCTGCTGGATCTGAGTTGGGCGAAGGTGGGATTGAGGTGGATGCCCATTTCACGAACGATAGGGTTGTTCATTGCCTCCATCACGCTGTAGATGGAAAATCGGAGCGCTTTGCTTGGAATAGTTCCCCAGTGCGTGCAACCGCCCCCAATTTTTTCATACGCTTCGATTACCGCAACGCGTTTGCCCCCCTTGGCGGATTGCATTGCAGCCCCTTCGCCTCCTGGTCCTGTCCCGATCACTACGACATCGTAACGTTGCTCAGCCATCGACTTCCATCCTCTTTCGTTTCTGATCTCTAAACCCATCGCGATCCGCGCTGGAAATCACCATAAGCCTTGCCACACGGATCACGATCGTTTTTCTGAGCGAGAGGAAGCAGACCGGTGCATTGCCTTATCGCGAACGGCAATCCCCGACCCAGAAACCAATCTTACCATAGCCTCGGATTTCATGAGATTGGCTTACCAGGGGCGCGACGTAATAAGCCCCTGTTCGGGGCTGCTGGCGGTTGCGTAGAGCTTGCGGGGAATTCGTCCAGATTTGAATGCGAGTCGACCAGCTATCGCAGCATGCTTCATGGCGGCTGCCATCCCGATAGGGTCGCGCGCGTGGGCGATGGCGGTGTTGAGCAGAACTCCATCCGCGCCCAATTCGAAGGCGATGGAAACATCGCTGGCGGTTCCTACGCCGGCATCTACGATGACGGGATAATTGGGATCGTCCGTCTTTAGATACTCCAAGATAATCCGAAGGTTGTTCGGATTGAGAATCCCCTGCCCACTACCGATCGGGGAGCCGGCAGGCATCACGCTGGCCGCGCCGGCCGCTT
>JANODW010000389.1:0-2696 GCA_031412875.1 Pirellula sp.
CTCCCTCCGCGAACCCGGACTTCTGCGGTTGCTCGGACAAGGGACCTATCCCGATCGTTTAGAAACTTGCATGGCACTTTGGTCTCGAACGTTTCATCCCCAGCAGACGGCGATGATCAAGGCGACGAGCTTCGTCAGCGAGATCGCTTCGACACTCTTGTCTGCCGTTCCCAACTCGCGGGCGCTTTTGATGTTCGTCCCTCCTGCGACCTTTCTGCCGGCTTTGCTCGACGGATCGATGACCGACATCCATAGCCAAGCGGAGTCGCGTCTCCATCGTCTCCAACGAAAACAAAGGCTTGTCGGATGCACCCTCGCAGAACTGTCGCCCGGCGAACGCGTTGCGATGAGCTGGCTTTCGGAGATGGAATCGCTCCAAGCGGTCGCTGCCCATTTCCCCGACCGAACGCAGTGGTTGGACTTCGACCAATTCCTTCTTGAGCCCCACCTGCACTTGCAAAACAGCCTCGCCCATTTCGGAATCCAAGCGGACGTCGCAGCCCTGCTCTCTGGCCCCATCATGCAACGCTACGCTAAAAAGCCGGAAGTTAAATACGATACGGCGTTTCGCTCCAACCTGCTGGCCGCATCGGAGTCGAAATATGCGGACGAGATCGCGAAGGGACTCGCGTGGCTTGAAAAAGCATAGCCGCAGCCGCAATCCGATCGTCCGATTGCCTTCCTCCGTTCCTCTATCTGTTTCTCAGCCACTCCACAAACTCGGGATCGTCCATCTTCACAACCGGCCCTTCTTTGCGCCGGCGTTCGAACTTGGGATCCGTTGCGTCGAACGTGTCTTCTGGCTTGAACACACGCGGATCCGACGGCACGTACTTGTATGGCGTGAAATCCGGTTCGCGGGTAAACATGTCAGCCAAATCGCTGGCAGTCGCATCAAAGAGGTTGTTAGGGCCCAAATCAAACAAGCCATAGATCGTTTTGATAATACTCATGATGGAGGTGTGCTCATGCGAAACATGACCTCGCTTTGCCCATGGACTAATGCAAAGGACAAACGAACGGTGGCGATCGATCGAGTCGGCGTCTCCTCCGGAATCGTCCTGCGTCACAAAGATCGCCATCTTCTTCCACTCCGGTTGCTTCGAGAGATAAGCAACAATGCGACCGAGGGCCAAGTCATTGTCTGCCATATAACTCGCAACGTATGGGAATCCGTTTTTTGGAACGGCTGCCGCTCCGTGATCATTGCAAAGCGTGACATTGATAAACTTAGGAAGGCTTGAGCCATGTTCCGCCCGATACTGCTCGATGTCCTCCACAAACCAGTCCACCCTGGCAATATCTGGGATGTAGTTGTTGTAAGCTGGGAAATCGAAATCGGTGTTGTCGAACAAAACTTTAGGCATCGGGAAATTGACCTGGGTGTACGCCCCCGAGCGATTGGCCATCGGACCCTCGTCGTTATCCGGGAACTCAAAGCCTTCGCCATAATTTCGGAACGTGATTCCGCCCCGCGAGAGATGCTCCCACAACGATCCGTTTTCAAGATAGTCCTCGGGGATCTGTGAGCCGTTGGAGGTCATCGAAACCACCCGACCTTTGGCCGTTTCGCTCTTCTTGAAGCCCCATCCGGAATAAAATACTCGCGTCGTCCATAGGCTTGGATAAACCCCCACCAGCCAACGGTGGCCATCGCCCGATGCCTGCGGTTCCATATAGAAATTATCGGAAATCGCGAACTGCTCGGCCAACCGCACATGATTGGGCATGATCGGAATGCGTTCTTCCTTGCCCTTTTCTTTAAGCCATCCCTGCACGCCGAACTCCGCATACTCCGGTTCGCTCGTCGATCCCTTGAGTCCCCCAAAAATACCGTCGAACGTGTGGTTTTCTTTGGTGATAAACACGACATACTCGATTTCCGATGGCAATCCGGACGAAGCGGTTTGCGAGGGAATGAGCCCATTGTTGCGACGGACCGTTTCTAGTCCCGGAGCTACCGAACCCAAATCCACCGCGCAAATCATTCCGGGCATGTCTTGCAAACCAAACCGTTCATCGGTGCTTGGACGAGCATGCTTCGGCCCACGTGGACCCAGGCCAAGCCCTTTCTGTGTGGCGATGAATAGCTTCTTTTGATCCAGAGAAAGGCGACATGCGGTCGGGAACCAACCGGTCGGAATCCAGTTCTGCACCACCGCCGTGGCCACGTCAATCACCGCAATCGCATTCAAACCCGAAGCGCAAACATAAAGGGTAGCACCATCGCTCGAGAGGGTCATTCCCGATGGGATCGCTCCTCGCAACGTTGACAAGGTCGGTTCGGGAGCCAGCTTGACCGTCTTGCGAACCTCCAATGTCATGGCGTCGAGATACTGCACGGTGTCATTGTTGGCATTGGTGACGAAAAGCGTATCTTTGGACAAGAGCAATGCGTTGGGAGCACTTCCGCCCACCGCCTTGCCGCTGTCCGCAGGCGCATGGATCAAAATACCCGTCTTGACTTTGGCTTGGACAGTGGGTGCTGAAGGATTTGTTACGTCGAACATCCAAACGGAATTCGCGTCCGGAACCAGAGGGTCGCCTAGCCCTGGTACATTGCGGCCCTCTCGCACTACCCCTTCCTCGGCCTCCTTCGAGGGAAACCCAAATGCGGGGATACTCAGCCCGCGCTTGTCTCCATCGCCTGTTGGAATGATCGAGTAATCAAAGACTCCAATGTTGGCGACATACAG
>JANODW010000390.1:0-2114 GCA_031412875.1 Pirellula sp.
TTTGCGATTTACCATTCTAACTGTCGCATTTTGTTTTCCCGCTCCTATTTCATCCGCTCAGGTGCCCCCGCCGCCTAGCGGAGGTGGGAGCGGAGGCGGTTCTCCTCCTACTGAGGAGTTTGTAAAGATTACATCGGTAACGCCTGGTTTTGATCCCCGATGGGAACTGAAGTTGTATTGAAAGCAACTTCGAATATTCAGACCGGAACCATACAGTGGTTAGCTGAATGTGTGGACGTTCGAACGAATGATGATTGGGAAGGCCCACAAATTAAAGACTGCTATGGAATTCCGGGTAGCCAGAACTACAAAGCGAGTGTCGGTCAAATTAGTGATGCCAAAGTAGTCAATTTCTACGAACCCAACAGCGGTGCGACAACTATTGGTAACATTCACCCAACCTATCCACCAGCGTTCGGCGGGCCCAGCACCCCGTTTGATCAAACAATGCAGACGATGCTCAAATGGAATGGCGTTCCGCTAGGGCCTTGCGCAACGCTGTGCTACAAAGAGAAAGTAACCGTTCAATCGAAGGATCGATTCTTGAGAAACTTCCTTTTTTTCCGGCTTCAAGATTGGATCCCACCTCAGTGCGTCGTTGACTTTTATGGGTTTCATTCCAATCCGACCCTCGCATCGCTTCGATGGCGCAGTCCAAATCTTTTCGATGAAAACACATTGTCATGGGGGTTTGATGAGTTCAAGTACATCCAGCGCCTACAAGACGGTACGGTCATTGCAGAACGTCAGCATCAGTATCAGTTCTATGGAAGTAAATGCAATGGATGGCAATGGGGACCCTTGGTACATACAGTCTGGTTAGACTTGAAAGTGATGCCCGCACAAAACGCAAACGGACAACCGGTTCCAATTCCCGGAAGCAACCCACCACGTTTTTTCAAATGGCCGATATGGGTCGTTCGGAACTAGTTATACGTCAAATACTGGAGAACTTAAATGAAGGCTCGCAATATTGTTTTCGTTTCGGCGTCATTGGCTTTGGCCGTTACTTCCGTCGCCTTATTCCTGCCTCTGAAAACTGTTTCGTGCAAACAGAGGGGTTCTCCCGAACGGCAATCGGCCCAATCAAATTCCGATTCGGTTATGGTATCTACTGCGTCCACTGTAAGTACTCAGGAAGATGACGACCCGTTTTTCGTTTTCGACAATGGAAACTCTACAGACTTTTTCCAAGGATTTCAATCGTTCGGCTCTCAAGACAAGGTTGGCGTCAATGCCTCCGTTATGAGCAACTACTCGGGACAATTGGATGATTTTCTTTACATTGGGTCACGCAAAACAGACCGTGAGCAATTTTTGATCGCAAATGGCGTAGCACTCAGCCATGCGAATCGAAAATGGCATGTCACTGTGGATCTTGTACAGGTCGTTAACGGTGTTGTTCGCGTCGGCGTTGTCGCGAGTATTGGAACGGATATCGTAGCCGAGAACACTGGAATCCGAATGAGTGTGGACAAAACAATTAGCGAGATTTGGAACCTGGATCTAGTGGGAGCAAACCCGACTTTACTGGAGCGTTCGCTCGAGTATCACACCGGCGTCTCTACACATGCAGAACTACCACCAAGTAACCTAACGTGGTCTGGAACCATCCCGATGGGAGTTAATCAGTAGCACGAGGCTCGGGGAGAGGTAGCAAGGGGCCAACCATCTTTTTTCCCAGATCAGGACGAAAGGCAAAGGGACACTGCAGTTGTTTGGGTTGTACGAGGACGGACACAAAGGGACATTGCTGTTTTTTGGGTGGTAAAAACAGCTCGATCGGGCGGAATGAGCTGTGACGTGCGTTTTCATTCCGTTGCGGTATCCGCTTTTCGTCAAGCGAGCACAGGAAATCGACGAAAGCGCGCAGCCTTCAAGATGCGTCGTCGATACGCAGGCTACGTTTTGAAGTGATTGCAAACTCGGACGCTAGCTATACATGACTCCAGTAAAACTTGCGACGCGTTTTCAGACTGTGCGCATGGGCACCTCCCAGGCAGCACCGCGTTGCAGCGGTTAGTGGGATGGAACGTGGTGGCCATCGCATCGGTGGATGGAGACGTGGAATGCAGCGGTGACGTGATGGTGCAGCGTAAGATTGAAACACAGAG
>JANODW010000391.1:0-1406 GCA_031412875.1 Pirellula sp.
GTACGGACAAAACAAAAATAGGTCCGAGTTTTGGGGAAATGTACACGAGTGGCCTTGGGTATCGCGGACGTCATTTCCGCTATTTTCTGACCGCCCCCAGGGGGTATGAAAAAACAGCGACATAAATGTGCCATAGGCCAATGGTATCGTCGGGGTGAAACATGCCGAGGATTGGAGTACCCCTACCCAATTCGACCCCCCCACAGTGTACTCTCGCGCGCGAGGATAAAACTGTTCTTTCCGCGTCTTAGCTACGCAACGCAAAGCATCCACCTCGCACGCTCGCGCGACGATACCACTCCACCCCAAATACGCTCCCAAAATGCGTATCCCTGACACACGGTCAACGCATTAGTCGGTAGTTGAAACCCGATGGGGCCGGCTGATTCCGCCTGATGCCCGACCGCCTATACGCTCGTTTAACGCATCCGAAGCGTTGATTGACCCGAACCAAACAACGCTCTCCAATCGCTACAGCGGGCCACGCACGAGACACATCAAGGACTTTTGACCATCGAACACCGAGCCAATTCCAAACACTGCTTGCGGACCGTCTTGGTCAACATTGGCCATAGTTCGATCAGTTCTGCCAAATCGCTTGGAATGTTACCACCGGCGTTACCACCGTTTGATTTTTTATGCGGTTTCCCTGGTGATTTCGTAGTGTGTTCGTCCCCTTGCGGGGGCATTCTTTTTCAACCCAAGGGTTTCTTGGGTTTCAAGAGCCTTTGCATTGGGCTTCGCAGTGAGTGCAATGGCTTCTGCGATCGCCCGGTCTTCGCACCCTACTCTCGCCTCAAATCGCTCTGGGTGCTGTGCCAAACGCAGTATCCCTCATCTTTCACATGAAGCGAGCCGACTTCTTGAGTTTCGGATTCCTTTGTGGCTAAATGCTGTGCACATGCATGAGAATACGTTCGCAGGCGCTAGGGAAGGATTGCCTAAGATCGTGGGCAAAATTGACTTCGGTAGTATTCGAGATACGTTTCGCTGATTTTGTGCTTGCGCGTCAATTCAAACTTTGTACCGTTGATTGCTAATGAGCTTGCATCGATAAACGTCGGAACCCCCAGTCGAGTAGTGCGTGATGACTCAGCTAAATGGATACCTAACGAAATGGGTTGCCTCAGGTGAAAAATATTGTCTAAGCCTTCCATCGGGCCCGCCCCGATGGAGGCAACAATTGGCAGCTACATTTTGTCGGCGGAATCGAATGTCCGGCTTCACCGAGCACGTGCAGTTGACCCAACTCAGCCATCGTCGGACGATCCACCAAGCGACGTTGCCGAGCTACTAACATGGGTTCAATGCGTTTGGCAATGATGTCCGCCAGCGCAACAGCCAACGAGTCAACATCGGCATGTTTGAAGATAAGAGACTCACCCACGGGATCGGCCCTCCCTTGG
>JANODW010000392.1:0-2040 GCA_031412875.1 Pirellula sp.
CCGTAGGTCGTTCCGTAGGTCGTTCCGTAGGTCGTTCCGTAGGTCGTTCCGTAGGTCGCTCCGTAGGTCGCTCTCGCCAAGAGCGACTCTGAGCATTGATTGCAGCATTGTCTGCAGTTCTAAGTCGCACCTGGCGGGTGCGACCTACCTCAGTGCGACCTACCTCAGTGCGACCTACCTCAGTGCGACCTACTTCAGTGCGACCTACTTCAGTGCGACTTACTTCAGTGCGAACTACTGGCTGAATGCCATTCCGGACGCGTTTTTTCTAGCTCGAGGAGGACGGCTGCCGGAAGCACCCCCGCTGCTGCGAGAAGAACTTCTTGGCCGGCTGGTTCCGCGTGAGTTGCCACCGCTTCTGCCAGAGGATGAACTGCGACCACCACCGGCTGGCCGACCGGTCCCACCGGACACTCGCTGGCTCTGTTGCGAAGCCGTCAAGGTGAGATCGCTCATCGACTCGTTCACTTGGATAGTGGTGTTGAGCAATCGCTCGACATCTTGCAAGCTACCTCGTTCGTCTGGAGCACAGAATGACACGGCCACTCCTGCCGCGCCAGCTCGGGCGGTTCGCCCGATGCGATGGACATAAATTTCTGGCACTTCAGGCATCTGATAGTTGATCACGTGCGACACGCCATGCACATCGATCCCGCGAGCTGCGATATCGGTCGCAACGAGAATCGGTGGCCGTTCGGACTTGAATGCATCCAAGTTCCTGGTGCGGGCATTTTGGCTTTTGTTGCCGTGGATGGCGACAGCATCGATCCCACTGCTCACCAAAACTTTGACGAGTTGGTCAGCACCGTGTTTGGTTCGCGTGAAGACAATCGATCGCGAAACGGCTTCGGATTTGATGTAATTGACCAGCAGCTTGGGTTTGTTCTGGGCAGAAACGTGAAACACGGATTGCTCGACATCGGTTGCTGCGCTTGACACTTTGGCGACTTCGACGTGTTTGGGCTCGAACAACCATTGCTTGGCCAGTTGACGAATTTCGTCCGGCATGGTGGCGGAAAACATCAATGTTTGGCGATCCAATGGGACCTTTGCCACGATGCGTTTGAGGTCTCGGAGGAATCCCATATCGAACATCTGGTCTGCTTCGTCGATCACCAAGACTTCCACGTTGGAAATATCGGCGATGCGTTGATTCATGAGATCGAGCAAACGACCTGGGGTCGCTACCAAGATATCCACGCCGCGTTGCAATGCTCGCGTCTGGGGCAATTGGCTGACGCCACCGTGGACCACCGCGATGCGCATGTTGAGGTACTTGCCATAGGTGACAAAGCTTTTTTCGATTTGGGCGGCCAACTCCCGCGTGGGAGCCAACACCAAGCAACGAATGGGACGCGGTCCACGTCGATCCGCTCCGGCACTTGGTCGCGTCTCTTCTTTTGCGGACTCTTGGCTCCCCGCTCCACTGCTTGCAAGCCTTTGCAAGGTAGGAAGGGCAAAGGCTGCCGTCTTTCCGGTCCCCGTTTGGGCGCAGCCCATGATGTCATATCCGCTCAGCAAGAGCGGGATCGCTTGCAACTGAATAGGGGTAGCGACTTCGTAATTCGCGGCTGTCAGAGCTCGCATCAGAGGCTGAATAAGCCCCAATCCTTCAAAATTATTCAAAACAATTCTCTCGATTGGGCCCTCGATAAAAAGGGCCGGATAAATGGACCCTCAAAAAAAGGGCCGGAAAATCCTGCTTCGGCAGCGAACAACTTGAGGCCGCTAAATTACCGTGGGAGCAGGGCTGTCTTTTTTGGACGCAAAAATAGATCGAAGTCGCTTCGTCCTCGCGAATCCGTCATGACATGGTCGCGAACGACCTGGGCACAGATGGTTTGTTTTGTCAAACACGCCCAAGAACTCGGCCGACTATTTGTGTCGACACATGAATATCCAGAGTAACGGCACCGATTCACCTGTTAAAAGAATGCCTAACGTCCCAACACTCTACTCCGTACTTGCTGGCAAGTCAAATGCAGACTTCCGCGATAGTCCTTACCTGGGCCTTACCTGGGAATGAAGAGGGATAACCCC
>JANODW010000393.1:0-4805 GCA_031412875.1 Pirellula sp.
ACAGTCGCTTGCTTTTCTAATGATTCATCCGCTGCCAATACGGGGATTCGAACAATGAACTCGCTCCCTTGTCCTAAGTCGCTAATCGCTTCGACGGTTCCGCCATGGAGGCTGGTAAGACGTTGGACCAAGGCCAAACCAATTCCGAGTCCGCCTTGCGATCGATCCAGTGATCGCTCTGCTTGTGTGAACAGATCGAAAATGCGAGGCAGGAGTTCTCTCGCGATACCTACACCGTTATCTCGAATTCGGATCTCACAACAATCCCCTTCCTGCTGCACCGTTAGCCATATCTTTCCGTTTGCACTCGTGTATTTAGCCGCGTTGGTCAGAAGGTTTACGAGCACTTGCTCCATGCGAGAAATATCTGAGTAGAGCCAGATGGGGTCTGGTGGGATAGAGACTTGCAAAGTTTGCTTTCGCTCCTCGATGAGCGGTCTCGCTGTTTCAACTGCACCCTCAACAATTCGACTCACAACGACACGTTCTCTTCTCAATTGGACCTGTCCAGTCGTGATGCGGGACACTTCGAGCAAATCGTCGACGAGACGCTGCATATGACTCACTTGCCGTTCGATAATGCTTCGAGCTTGAGCCTGGATTAGGTTTTCGCTTTCTTTTTGTAGGCTCAATAACCCTACTGCGTTCGCAATGGGGGCGAGCGGGCTGCGCAGCTCATGACTAAGCATGGCTAGGAACTCATCTTTACGTCGGTGCAAGTCCGACAATTCGGCAGCTTGTTTTTGCGTTCGCTTTTCTAGACGACTTCGGACGCTTATGTCTCGAATGTTGCATTGCGCGACACGTCGGTGATCGGATTGGTAAACATTGCTAACAAACTCAATTTCGACGGGTTGTTCGCCATTGGAATGAAGTGGAAGATGGTCGTATCGGACAAAGCCTTTGAGTTGCAATTCTTGCAATGCCGATTCGTTTGCGGCCTGGTCGCGAAAAAGTCCTATTTCCCAAAGTTCTTTGCCGACGAAGTCCTTGGCTGGGTAGCCCGAGAGTTCTGCCATATACGGATTGGCTTCTTGAATTTTGCCCGTATCGGCATCGAGGATCAGAACGCCGTCTTTTGCAGTTTCGAAGAGTTTGCGATACAAAGTCTCCGACGCGTTTAATTTTTGTTCCAGTTGATTGCGCTCGGTAATATCCTCGATAGCAATCAGGATTTGCTTTGTTTTTAGTTGCGGATCGAGAATGCGGCGGGCGTCGAGCAACATGGTGCGACGGCCTAAAAGTTCAAAGTCGTGCTCTACCTGAAATGCTTCGATGCTAGTGCTGCGAGGCAGAACTTCTTCAAGCAATTCCCGCAACCTCGGAATATTCCATTGGTGGTTGCCTAATTCGTAAATAGACGTTCCGATCGTTTCGGCGGGAGTCACACGGAATGCTCGATAGAAAGAACGATTAGCGCTTTCGACGCACAAGTCCGCGTTGAGGACGAGCAGGGGATTGCGTACCGTCTCCACTGTATTCTCCGCGTATTCGCGCGCTGCATCCATCGCATCTTTGCTCCGCTTGAGTTCGTGGATGTCGATCATGAGGATCAAGACGCCGTCGATCTCTTTTTCATGCGTCACGTAGGGGCGTACTCGAAGCGAGAACCAATGCCCGGCAGAATCCATCGCATCGATTTCTCTCCCAGAACCGCTGTTCACTACTTCCAAGCAAAGCGACTCGAGATCCACCGGGAGGTTTTTTTCAGCCGCTTGGAAAAGTTGATGACGCACATGTCCTATTGGCCGGCCGACATCTGTGGAGATCAACGAAAACTGCTTTTTCGCCTGCGGGCTGAATCGTCTAATACTTAAATCATTCCCAAGCAACACAATTGCCAGTTTTACCGAGTCGTGAAAATTCACTAAATCACTATTGAGAACATTGAGTTCGGAATTCGTGTGTACCAATTCTTCGTTGACTGTTGCTAGTTCCTCGTTGGTAGATTCGAGCTCCTCTTTAGATGTCTCCAGTTCCTCATTGATGCTTTGCAGTTCTTCGTTCGCTGAATGCGCCTCATCGCTCGTAGCCTGAAGGTCTTCCGTCGTGGCTTCATGCTGTTCCTCGATGGCCAAGATGTATTCGCGAGTATCTGAAAGTTGAAAGGCCAGCTCTTGCAAGCGAATCGCATGCTCATTGCCATCCACCAATGCGTTGCGGATTGGTTCACGAATAGGCTTTCGGATGGCTTGGGTGGTATTTTCGAAGAGTACTAGGAAGCAATCTTCTGAAAGATTTTTAAGCGGAATGACGATGATACTGATGTTGGAGATCTCGCCGTCATGGCTGACGTTGATACTTTCTTTTCGAGTCGTTTCGTTGGTTTTCCTCGCCCCCTCTAGCGCGATTCGAAGCGGGAATCGCAAGCTATCTTTAGCCATTTTGAAAAGGTCAAATGTCGCCTTACCCATAGGCGGTTCAAGGAATTCGCTTGTGGAACCTCTAAACTGAATGATCTGGCATTCGGAATTGATGAGGACACCTGCGGGGGCGAATCGACTGAGCAGAATGCGGTCGGCCTCGCGATGTGCCCTCAACGTGAAACTGACTCCGTCGCTCAGGGGTATTGGTCCAGCAGGTGGCGAGACCTCCTGGCGGTTCGCGCCTGCAAGGGGCGTTCGATTCCGTATCGCCGTCATGTGAAATGAGGGAGTGACGGCTGCTTTTTTGGAGTAAATTTTAAACTTTTTGTTCAACGGGGCAAAGAGCTCCATATAGCTGCCGATCGATTCCGAAGCGCCTAGCAACAAGTATCCATTCGGTTTGAGCGCGTAGTGAAAAGTTGGGATGACTTTTTTCTGAAGAAGGGGCCCTACGTAGATGAGTAAATTGCGACAGCTTATCAAGTCCATCCTTGAGAACGGGGGATCGACGAAGAGATTCTGTTTCGCAAAGACGACCATTTCACGGAGTGATTTTGCGACTCGATATCCTCCGCTGTCCTCTACAAAAAAACGATTCAATCGCTCCTGGCTGATTTCCTCCGCTAGTGCTTTGGGATAAAAGCCTAATCGGGCCTCCTCTAAAACTTTTTCATTGAGATCCGTTGCGAAGATTTGAACATTGCGTCCTCGCGTTGAATTTTTAGAAGTTTCTAGGAATGCCATCGCAATGGAATACGGTTCTTGCCCGCTAGAGCAACCCGGTACCCATACTCGAATCGGATCGCTACTGGCCCGCTGCAACAGGTCAGGAAAAACGGTGCTTTGAAGCTCGTCAAAAACCTCTGGATTTCGAAAGAAGCTTGTAACGCTGATCAGCAGATCGGAGTAAAGCGATTCCAACTCCTTGGTGTTGCCAACTAGGAATGCAGCATAATCCGCCAGCGAATCTATCCTGTTCATTGCCATTCGCCTCACAATCCGCCGCTGGATGGTACTGGTTTTGTAAAGGGAGAAATCCATCGCTGCGTGCTCGCTCAACAGCGATAAAATAGCGAGAAAGCTATCTGACCCGATCCACGCCGACGCGTTTTCTTCGGTTTGAATCGCCGGGCGATTCTCGTCATTGATTGGCGGATGCGGTTCCAGACCATGCGGGGCGTTATCAAGAGATTCGCCAATCATTTTTCCAGTGGATTCGAATCGTTTCGCGATCTTCACGATTTCTTCGGCAATTGCCTTGGGCGAAAGCACTAGATCCACGCAACCTGCGATCTCGGCACTGCGCGGCATCGCATCGAACTTCGAGGAGCTATCCTGCGAAAATGTAATTCCTCCGGCGACCTTAATGGCTTCCAATCCCAACGTGCCGTCGGTTCCTGTTCCGGATAAAATGACCCCAATCGACAATTCATGCCGATCCAGAGCCAACGACTCAAAAAACAAGTCGATGGGCCGATGCGGCGTGCGATGGTTCGGCCTTTGCGTCAGCTTGAAGATACCTTCGACAACAACCAGATTCCGATCGGGGGGCAATATGTAGACGTGGTTAGGCTCCACCCTCTGATCACTCTCTGCGTTGCTAACAGTCATGGCTGTCGCAAGAGAAATGAGATGCGGCAATAAACTTTCGTGTTTCGGATCGAGATGTTGCAGCAGGACAAAAGCCACTCCCGTGTCATTTGGAAGCGCAGTCACAAACTGGGTAAAGGCCTCCAATCCGCCAGCAGACGCACCAACGCCCACAATGGGAAACAAACTCGCCGCAACTTGTTGATCCGTTGAATCCATTGCTTGGGTGATCAAGTCACTCGAATCGGGTGCACTTGGATTGTCTCCTGTTTGGCCCATCATCAGGGAATCGCTTTCAATCGCTAGAAAAAGCACTCGGTATTTCGCACGTGGAATAAGTCCAACCGTTCCGAATCCACCATGAACTTACTCCCATCTTCAGCGGTGCGACCTCTTTAAACTAGGCGTCATCCTGTCAGAGATCGCTTAAATTCATAAATAGGGAAATTAGTTTGGATAAGCTATTGGTTTGCCGGAGACCGCATTGGTTGATCATCACCCAGCGTACGCATGTTCCCTCGCTGGCATGGAACAGAGATGTTTTCGAGTTGCTCGACCAACACTCTGTGAAAAAGCTTAAATCAAATGGTATGGGCGCAATCAAAGTCGCATGGCACGGATATTGCATTGGTGGGATATGCGTTTGCTAACACGGACTCAATCGATTCGCACACACTCAGTTCGAATACGTGAGTTGCTTTCCCCCCAATTTTGCTTTTTGGAGTTATTCAAATGGAAATCATTTTTTCTCTACCGTTTGCTGCTATCGAATACTCGATGATTTACATGCTAGGCGGTGGTGGCTTGATCGGTGCGATTGTGATTTTTGTGATCGCGAAAATGCTTCGC
>JANODW010000394.1:0-4595 GCA_031412875.1 Pirellula sp.
GGAACGGTTCGACCGATTGGGTCGGTACATTCACAGTGAACGAAATTTCCTTCGTCTTCTTCTCTGTCTTGTAGGTTACCACAGGATAAGTTTCCTGTTTGGTTTCCGTTTTGTAGCTAAGCACTCGGCTGGTTCGCGTTCGCTGTTCGTCGTTGTAGCTAACCACTTTGCGACTGCGGGTGCGCGCTTCGGGAACGTATTCCACAACTTTCTTGGTCCCGGTGCGTTGCTCTGGCTTGTAGGACACATAAGCGCACTCGTAAGGAACCTGAGTGCTTTGCTGTTCGTAGACGGTGAAGCTAACTTCTTCGTTTTGGAACGTATTGGTCACCACTGGAACTTCTTCGGTCACGATGTTTGGTACCCAAACGCGACGGGTTGTCGTGATGTTCTGTGGAGCTGCCACGGGTTGCGAACATCCTCCTGAAACACTGCCGCTGTAGACGACGTTTCCGCTGTAGATGGCATTGCCATGGGAGATCGCATTGCCGCCGCAAGCGGCCGCCGCGACAGAACCACAACCGGAACCACAAGTAGACCCGCAAGCGGACCCGGAAACCGAATTGCCGCAAGACGCGCAAGCGCTGGAACCGCAACTATTCGAAACCTTGTTGCAGCGATTGCATACGGCCCGTTGTTGGCCTGCAAACATTGCGTTCCCGCATCCACCGCCGGAAACCACTGTCATCGCCATCGACACGTTTCCGCAGCCATTGGATGCGTTCGCTACTGGCACAGAGTAAGACTGGGACGGAGCGTAGGCTACGACCGGTGCCGCACCGTAACTGGATCCGGCAACTTCTTCGACCACTGTTTCCCAATGACCATAGTCCTTGGTTACCGATTGTGTCGTATAACTCGGTACAGTCCGTTGAACCGTTCGCGTCTTTACGACGGGAATCGCATTGGTAACCGTTTGCATTTTGGTTACTGTCTCGACCTGTGGGACGAAGACACTGTAAGTAAAGGTTTCGTCCTTGAGCCGTGCGACGTTGACGTTGTAGGTTTCTTGGACATCGCTAATCGTTGGAACTTTGACGGTATAGTTTTCAGAAACTTCGTTCCATACCGGCACGCTTACTTGAACGTCTACGGTCTTTGTCGATTGCTCAGGAACCAGAACCGTGTATTCAATCGTCTTGGTCTCGGTGGTGGGAACCATGACGGTCTTGGTGCGGAAGTCATCCACGGTGACAGGGACCGATCGCGAGACTTTCTTGACCCGCGAGCGTGTTTCCTGTTTGGTTTCCATCGCGGTGACGTACTGGGTTTCTGTCACAAACGTAGACTCCATCACGGTGCGATACCCGGTTACCGGTTCGCATACGATTTGTGGAGCGACAGCAACCATGGCTGGGCCCGCAGTTGCATAGGACCCTTGTACCACACCCATGCTTTGAGTCGACTGCATTGGAACAGTGCTATAGGACATCGCAGCCGAAGGCATTGCAGCGTACTGCATCGCGTACGACCCATCCGGGGCAACGGCGCCACACGAAGCAGGACTGGCTTCAACAATCGAATAGCCAGTAGAATAGCCAGACGCGGGGCCACCTACTCCGACCGAACATCCTCCGTTGGCTGCCCTGCCAACCGAACCAGCAACGCCATGGCCGCAAGCGGCATTCGAACGAACAGAGCGACACGGATCGCTACATCCACCACAACGAAAACCTGCATCCGCAAGGTTTACCATAGCAAGGGCCAACGGTACAACCGCTAGCCAAGTTACACGATGCTTCATCACAGAAAACTCCAACAAAAGAAGGTAGCCGAACCCGGCATAATCATTAATGTCTCTGAAAGTCGAATAATCGTCCCAGTCAGAATCCAGCAGAACTCTACTTAGAGATATCTTGGCGTCAACATCTCCATCGCGCTTATTTCCTGTTCTTGTCCCATTGTTCCGAAGTGCCGTTAGTAACCACACTCACGCAGCGCGTTACCATGAACGAAACGCTTATAAAAAAACATCCAATAACCGCATCGTCGAAGTTAAAGGTGTAAAGTTGTACGCCAGCGTCCACCAACGAAATCGTTGCCTTAAGAAGGATCGCCAAGCTAAAATGAACGCACTGACACAACCACCCTTATTGAATGTACCGGGCATGAACGCACCAGCAAAAAAATTGAATCCAATACAATATGTGGTTTTCCTCATTTCGTTGCTTTCTTGTGTGATGGGATCGGCTCAAGCGCAAATTGCTCCGTCGACCATCCCCGAGCCGAAAGGGGAAGGACGTGTTTTTGTGGAACCGATGGTTGCTCGGGTCGAGTTGCGATTGACCATTGGCGAAAAGGAAGTCGACTTGATAGAGAAGGGGGATTTGCTGACGGTGCTCGAAGAGCGACCCAACTCGTTTTTGATTCGAACCTTTCGCGGTGTCAAAGGCGGGGTCGAGAAAAGCAATTTGGTAACGTTGGCCGAATCGGTAGAAACCTATGATGAGATCATTCGCGACAACCCCAAGGTAGGGCGCACCTTTACATTGCGAGCAGGCGCTCATTGGGCCAGGGGCAATGCCGAGAAGGCGTTGGCGGATTTCGACGAGGCGATCAAGTTGGGTTACGATACGGCGAATGCGTTCGCTAGCCGCGCATTGTTTCTTACGTCGTCGCACGAATACGAGAAAGCGATTGCGGATTTTTCTAAGGCGATTGAGAAAGGGGACAAGAGCGAGTCTATCTTCATCAATCGCGCTGCGGCCTATTTGCAAATGAATCGTGTGGAGGAAGCGATCGCGGACTACACTTCTGCGATCCAACTCAATGACAAGAATGCGGGGGTGTTGCAGCAACGCGCGACGGCATACAAAGTCCATGGCGAGCTCGACAAGGCGATCGAAGATTTCAACAAGGCCATTTTGCTTAGCCCCAATTTCATCCCTGCCGTGATGGGTCGAGGTTACATTTATTTTCAGAAAGGGGAGCATGCAAAAGCGATTGAAGACTTCAGTAAAGTGATCGAACTCAATGGCCGCGCTGCCGTCGCCTACAACAATCGCGGTTACAACTACCAGCAGATCGGCAAGCACGCTGAAGCGCTGGCGGATTTCAAGAAGGCGGTGGAGCTCACACCGGAGTATGCTTTGGCGCACCAAAACCTCGGCTGGTTGCTGGCTACTTGCAGCGATCCAACTCTGCGCAACGCCTCCGAAGCGATCGCGGCGGCCACGAAGGCCTGCGAACTCAATCAGTATGCCGACCTGAGCGATATGGCCGCTCTGGCGGCATCGCATGCGTCGGCCAAGCAGTTTTCTATCGCGATCGGTTTGCAGGAGAAGATCGTCGAGAGGGCCCCGCCTGCTCAAAAACCATTGGCCGAAAAGCTGCTGCAGTTGTATAAGAATGAAAAACCATTCGACCCCGATCTCAAGCTTGAGCCCGAAACGCCGCAAACCTCCAAATGAAACAAGTCATCGCCATCGTAAGGCCCTACCTCGCAGAAAGGCTTTTGGAGAACCTCAGGCTCGCACCTTTAGAAGCGCTGCAAGTCACCGAGGTGAAGGGGTTCGGCCGCCAAAAAAGCTATCTCGACCAATATCTCGCCACCGAGTATTCTCTCGCATTCCTTCCGAAAGTGGAAATCACCCTCTATGTCGCCGACTTAAGGGTCGAGGAAGTCCTAAAAACGATTGTCGACACCGCCCGAAGCGGCCGGATGGGGGATGGGAAAATCATGGTCTTGGACGTCGCAGAAGGAATTTGAGCGAGCGATTCGCAGAGCATGTCTTTTCGAATCCAGAGTGCTGCTTTAAACTGCCTGCTGCACCATGGCATGTGATCCCCCGAGAGCAACAAGGGTTATTAACCGATGCGATTCAAGCAGTTGGACAAGATTACGGAGTTGATTCCGGGCGAGCGAATCGTGGCGGAGCGGCATATGCGAGCCGACGAAGATTATCTGCGAGACCATTTTCCCCTTTTTCCGGTGATGCCCGGTGTGTTGATGCTCGAATCGCTCTTCCAAGCCTCGTGCTGGCTTGTTCGCGCCACCGAGCAATTTGAGAATTCTTTGCTGGTCTTAAAAGAAGCTCGGAACGTCAAGTTTGCCGACTTCATGGAGCCCAATCAAACGCTCCAAATCACCGCCGAAATCACCAAGCTAGAATCGGGCTCGGTAACGCTCAAAGCGATCGGCATGAAAGGGGATTCCATGGCGGTCTCGGCAAAATTGATCATAGGGAAGTCCAGCCTGAAGTCCCAAGACTCCAACTTGATCCCACTGGACGCGTTCATGCGTGAAAGCATGCGAGTCCGATTCGAGCAATTGACTCAGGAAATTTCCTAAAGCGCGCGGGCGGCGTATGCTGTCCGCTGAGAATGGGACTCCGCAAAAGGGTTCGACCTGTACGATTGAAATAAGCCTAGTGCCATTTGAGCCTGAGGCGCTAGCCGAGTATTTGCTGCAAAAAATCGGCTAGCGCCTCAGGCTGGGCTGTCAAAAATTTGCTATTGTGGCGGTTGGCGCTTGCGCAACGTTTGTGCCACGAGACTCAAAAGGTTTCCGTTGGCTTTATGCCAGCGGGACCACAATTGGCAGCTACCAATGGCGACGGAACGTCCGCCGCTCTCCGTCCGGTTCATCCGGGCGG
>JANODW010000395.1:0-5930 GCA_031412875.1 Pirellula sp.
CCTGCCGTGCAGAATATCTTGATTGCCGGGTACTACCGGCTCGTAGCGCTCGTCGTTAGCAGTCAATTGCACATCGTTGATATCGGTCAACGGTCCCGATCCCGCCAAGAAAGTAGGATCCAGACGCAGCAAGGTCGTTTCAGGCAGATCGCCAGCATGCTCTAAGCCCAGTGCCATTCCCACAGCCGCTGCTATGGTGCGTGTGTAGCTTGCGCCGTATTCAAGCCCCCATGTATTCGTCGCGGACAACACCACCAACGAATTCTGGAACGTCCTGTCGATGCGTACTCCAAACTGCCCCTCATTCTGAAATTGGGTACCGCCAACGGTGCGAATCCCCGAAACCGGGCCAGCAGCGATGGTCATCCCCAGGTCAGCCGTTTCGACAAACTGAACACCGATGTACTTAGCCCAAAGCGAAAGCACTTCGCGAGCACGGGCCTTCTGGTCGGGACTGATCGCGTTGATGAGTGCAGCGCCGCTGTTGTTGAACGCGTACGTCGCTCTGAAGTTGTAGTAGATGGTCGTGATTCCATCGATCGCATCCGCACCGAACGTGGGATTGACGTGGTCTTCGAAACCGCCAATCAAGTTCGAAGCCAAATTGCGCTGCCCCGGATCGTCGATGGCTCCCGGCAAATCCAATGCGAACTTCTCTGGATCGATCGACGACGAAAGAATCAAGCTCGTCTGCGAAGTGAGTGCCGATCCTATCGCGCCGATGTTCGTCGCGGTATCGAACGAGCTGCCCAACCCATAAAGGGTCAACGGCGAATACGAAAGGTTGCGGTCGCCTACGATGGTAGAGGGATTGCTACCCGGTTCAAACTCGACACTTACCAAAGCAGCCGAAGCCGGGGTCACACGAATGGCATCGAGCACCTGCTGGGCAGTCACCGCCGCGCCACCGATGTTGACCGTGATCACTCTGCCTGCAGCCGTTACCGATGGACCGGCATTGCCCGAATTGACAAACGCGACTTGGATTCCACTACCGCTTTCGCCAACCTGCTTCGAAGTAAACCGCAGCTTCACCGCCCCAGCGGTATTCAAGTCCGAAATCACCGTCGCGGCGGCTTCTTGTCGAACCGGTTGCATCGGAGCGCTCTCGCGAGTCCCAATCCGCAATCGGTAGGTCGCTGGCCCCGCATTCGAGCCAGCCAAATCATTGATGTCAACACTGAAGCGCAAGGTAGCCGTGTTCGCAGCCGCATTGTACAAAACCGTGGACGGTGCAAACGACAAATCGTCTGTGTTGCGAACCGTATCCGAAGTGAAAATCAGCTTATAAAACTCGGGATTCTCGACCGAGCGACTCGTTGGCCTGCCATCCGGACCGTTCTCCACCAACAGTTTGTCCGAATCAAAATGCACCACAATCGTGTCGCGCTGCTGCTGCAATTGCCCATTGACTCGATAAGTAGGTTGAGGCACAACCGCAAGCACGAGAGGCCCAAGATCCAAACGGAAATCAATCGTATCTTGACGCGTGCGAGCATTGGTCGGCTTGAACAAATCGCCCAACCCACCGGTCGGCGAAACATTTCGCAACCCCACAATACCAAGCCCTGGATCGTCGAACCCAAATATCTCAACGCGATAATTGTCGTCGGTCAAATTCTCAGCAAAACGAACGGTAACCTCATTCTCATCGGGACTCTGCCCAACCAATACCGAACCCGGTACCACCACCACGTCGTTGACTCTGTTGAGCTGCAACGGCGAATAACTCGCGACCGCATTGGTCCCGATCCGAGTCGAACCCAGACCTCCATTTATCTTGGCCGAGACGGCCCCCAATGTTCCGCTGTTGATCGCGCTGACCAACTGGTCCGCAGTCGTCGGCGTGCTCGGATTGCTATTCAATACGATGGTCAAAACGTTGCCATTGAGAACCACTGTGGGAGACGCACCGGCGGCCAATACCGATTGAGAAACTTGGACCGTATAAGCCTTCCCGACCTCCGTCGCGGTCAACTGCACGTTGACGCGCCCATTGCTACCGAAATCGCTCTGAACCGCGGCCAACCCAAACGATCCGTCACCCCCAGATCGCGTGATGCGGATGCCGTTGAGCGTCGCTTGATCGATCACCTGAACATCGTCGAATCGGAAACGAAGCTCGCGTGGGGACTGCACCAGTGTCTCCCCGTTCTCCAGCAAATCGCTATTGTTCGGCTGAACTCCAATCAATTGCGGCCCTACAGCCATCAACTGCCTTGGCTCCAACGACTCTAGCAAATAGCGACGGAGATTTCCCCGCTTGCGTTCGCTGCTCTTCGCTAGGGCGCGTGGATTGGATGGAACGGAAGAATTCTTGTTGCGAAACCAGCGGATGGTCATCACCAACCCTCAGTGCAAAGGTAGCCAGGAACCCCTCGCGAAAAACAACATCTCGCAAGGCTATGAAAATCGCTTCACGAACCGAAGCTGCTAATGGCGGCATAAACCACCTTAATAACCCCTCGGTCACGAGAAGACTCGTTTTCGAGTATAATTACGTAGGATTTGGATGCAAACTTACGCCGCTGCCATCGCGAAACAATAGCTTTAAATCCGGAAGAATCCACCCGAAAGGACAGGTCTCTCCAGCCCGAATTTCCCCAAATCGTCACGAAAAAAGCTGCGAAAATTGCAAAATCCAAGCACCTACGACCGTCATCAACCGCAGAACAGGACGGTTTTGCGGTCTTTGACGACCTTTTGGATGCTAAAACACCTGAAAGGTTCCTGCACCCTTGGGCGGAAATCAAACTCTTGAAGAATTCGGAAAAAATTTGGTGACTTTTCGATTTGCGATCCTCCGACACTTGTTCCCCGCCGCGGCTGGCAGACACGATCACTGGGACCTGCTGCTCGAGCTCCCTCCCAATCCCATCTTTCCCGTCGCGGCGGAACGTCCTCTTTTGGCGTTCGAGCTTCGCAACCACCCCAACTCCTGGGTGATGCCGACCACCGCCTATAGATTACCAAATCACCGCGATTTGTACTTGAATTACGAGGGAGAGATTTCCGGCGGCCGGGGCTCCGTCAGCCGCGTCCAACGGGGAACGATTCAGTGGCAATCGATCGCGTCCCGTTTGCTGGTGCTGCATGTGGATTCCCTCGAAAATGCCTACGTTTCCCCGGACGAACAAACAAGTCCTCGCGATCCGCGGAAACAGGACATGCGGGTTGCCGGCATTTTGCGATTGACCCGACCCGACGGCAACGAAGATGAAAACAGATGGACTCTGCAATCCCAACCGTAGGATGGGACCATTGTCCCGTCCGTTTGTTAGTCCCTTCGTTTGTTAGTTCGGGACAATGGTCCCAAACTACGGTGGTTATGATCCTCCGCCCTCCTAAGTGAACATTTGGTATTGGCCGACGGCCTCGAAAGCGTTCTCAAAATGCCTGAAACCCGGCTTCCCGACAGCTCCCCCGAGAACAACTTCAATGACATCTGCCCGACCGGAGGACTCCAGCAGCCGGTGCCGCTTCATAAATATCATCGCGGTCTTCGAGATCTTTTCTTGCTTTGTCTGGTCGACCGCGTCGCTTGGCCCCCCACTATTGTCTTGGATCACCGCCCAAGTTTTCACTTCGACAAATACCACTACCTTCCGTTGCCAAACCGCGATGAGGTCGATCTCTCCCGATTTTTGACGGTAGGAGCGCTCCAAGATGAAATACCCTTTGCGCTCAAGATAAAGCGCTGTGACTCGTTCGCCATAAGCTCCCACAGACTCCTCCGTCTCGCGGTGAGGATAGGGGCGAGACAGACGCCAACGGACCCATCGCTCCTTCCATCCCATTGCCACCCAACGGCACGAATCGAAGATCAACCGCGGTTTCACGATAGCCATCCCCTCACAGTGTGACAATGCATCGCAAAGGACTACATGTCCGCCTTGGAATCTTGATCGTCGTCGTCCTCAAGGTCCTTGTAGTTGACGGGGGAAATCGCTTTCTTCAGCGTTTTCACCATCACGTCAACCGGGGGTTCTAAGCCCGTGAACAGACGGTATTGGTATGCCGCTTGCCGAACAAACATCTGCAATCCGGTGATCACCGGGCAGCCAACCGCTCTGGCTCCCTTGAGAAAAAGAGTTTGCTCGGGATTGTAGATCGTGTCGAAAACGAGCGTATTGCCCTGCAAATTTTTGGTTTCAAAGGGTGTCTCGTCCATTTCGGGGAACATCCCAACCGGTGTTCCATTGACTAGGATCCGAGGCTCGATGCTGTGCCTGTCTTGCCAATCGATCCAACGGCACCCAAGGTGTTTTGCCAAGTTTTCCGAAGCCACGCGATTGCGGCTGGTGATCGTGATCGACGCGCGCCGCTGGGCCAGTCCATAGCCGATGGCCCTGGAAACTCCCCCCGCACCCAAAATCAACACCGACTCTCTCTCAAACGGTTCTTGCTTGCCGGTCCACTTGGCCATGGCTTCCGTCAAACAATCCATGGCCGCCCGGTAATCCGTATTGTAACCGATCATTTCCTGGTCTTCGTTGTTGGTGAAAACCACCGTGTTGCACGCACCAATCCCTTGGGCCGCCGATTCCGCTTGATTTAACAACGGAAGCACCGCTTGCTTGTGCGGGATCGTCACACTCAACCCCCCGATTTTCTCCTCCTTGCACCAGTCCAGGAACAGTTCCAATTCTTCAGGTGGTACGCGAAAAGGCATGTAACGGAAGTTCAGCCGGTTGGCAAAAAACGACGCGTTGTGAATGAGTGGACTGTACGAATGCGATACGGGGTCAGCGACCACTCCAAAAAGCTTTGTCTCTTGATCGATCGTTTCGGCGCGATAAATATGCGTCATCTGGTCAAAGCTCAATTGCCCCGGCGCAACCTTCCGCTCGGTATCAAAAACGCAAAACGTGAACGGGGCACCATATCTTGTGGCCAAAATGCGAGTGGGAGTCCCAAAGTCGCCCATGCTGATACCAATGGTCGGAATCGAAGCCGACTTCATCAGATTCAACATGCCAATGGTGTCGCTAAACGAGTTGGCTTGCACGGCGATCTTTACAATGTCGGCATCCAATTTTGCCAAACCCGCGTGCAGCGCTCCCAAGTCCTGAGGTGTCCCCTCAAAATTGTGCAGACTGACGATCCGCTTGGTCTTTCCATACCGCGGAATCTTGGCGGCGATGTCTTCCTCCAAGTCGACATACTCGACCCCCATCGCGATCGCCGACCGTATCAACATCAGACGCTCGTCTTCGGTCCTGTCCCACCGCCCACCATCTTCTTTCCGGCGGCAAGTCAACACGACAGGTGTCGGCCGATTCTTCAGCAGTCGCGTTAAATCAATGCTCCTGCCAATGTAATCCAATCTTAATTCGACAAGCTTCGCTCCTTGTTCAGCTACCTGAAGATGTTCCGCAATCGTATGTCTGTGTCGAGTTCTCGCAATCGTAACGCAAAGCATGTCAAACGACTAAATCTACGAGGAAAAGGATGGCTGCCCGATGTTGTGGCACCCAAAAATTTAAGAATCATGCTGGCAGTGGAGTCGGCCTGCCAGTCCAAGTGAGAAAACGTTCCAGCAATTCCGGTCCAGGCTCGGTCAAGAAACTCTCTGGATGAAACTGCCATCCCTCAATCGCATACTCTCGATGGCGGACTCCCATGATAACCCTATTTCCGTTGGAGTCGTGTACCCATGCCGAAACCTGCAAGCAATTCGGCAAGCTTTCCGGTGAAATCACCAACGAATGGTACCGAGTGGCTACAAACGGGTTTGCAAGCCCCGAAAACATCCCCAAGCCGTCATGACTAATACGATCGGTCTTGCCATGCATCAACTGCTTTGCACGGACGATCTCCCCCCCAAACGCTTGGCCAATCGATTGATGCCCCAAGCAAACACCCAGCAGCGGCAACTTGCCGGCGAAGCGTTCGACGCACGCCAGCGAAATGCCCGCCTCGCTCGGCGT
>JANODW010000396.1:0-4856 GCA_031412875.1 Pirellula sp.
GCCCGTTTTCTCAACACGTTTGCGGCAAATCTCCCATGTCTTCTTGACCTGTTTCGTCCAGATCCCACGGTCCGTCACTTGCAGTCCAGCTTGTTCGAACCATTGCGAATAGTCAGACTGACTGCCCAATGAGGGGCAGAACATCCCGTGGCAAACCTTTAACGCTTGCTGGGAGTGCGATTCGCTCATCGGCGCTTCGCCGGACAGCCAGGCCAGCAACGCGAAACGTCCGCCTGGTTTGATCCAGGACGATGCTTTTTTAAAGAACGCGGGCTTGTCGAACAAATGTTCGGTGCACTCGATGCTCCAAACCACGTCGGCCGAGTCTGCAGGAAATTGAATGGACTCTGCATCCTCGCATCGAAACAGAGGGCGAGGTTGGATACTTTTCAAGGCCGCACTCGATGTGGCCCATTGTTTTTGAACCGGGCTGAGTGTCACGCCGGTCACTTGGCATTGCAACTGTTTAGCAAGCCAAAGGCTCGAGCCACCCATGCCGCAACCGATGTCATACACAACGGACTTGGGTTGGATCTTGGCCAAGCCAGCGAGCATCGACGTCAATTGGATTTGTGCGGCGGCGGGAGTTTCATCCGCCAACCAGTAGCCGTGGTGAATATGCGGCCCCCAAAGTAGCCGATAGAAAAGTGTACTCACGTCGTAATGATTCTTGATGACGGACTTCTTGATGTCAGGACATTCAATCATTATTCATTTACCATCGCAATGTCGCCCAAGGGGTACCAGTCATCGTCAAACCTCCCGTTTGCAAGTACAATCGAGTTCCCTCGACCGGAAGATCTCGAAGATCATAATAGCACTGTCCCTAAGAGGGCTACTAGTCGATCTCTCGCAATAAAAAAAAGAGTTTTGGTGCATCGCGAGCAAGCGGAATTCCGGAGGTTGGATGAAATCACGTGTGCTGGTCCCCGAGCTCATGGACGATCCGGGACTTGATGCCAAAGAGCATCGCAGAGCCCTCGCCGGCTTGAGGCGAGTGAATACCCTGTGCCAAACAGGAAAGCATGTGGCCAAAGAGATTTTGGCTATCGCAAAAAAAAACAATCGGCACTCGATTCGCGTTTTGGACGTAGGTTGCGGTAGCGGCGATATAGCTTGCGACGTGGCTCGCAGACTTGCCGGACATTTAGAATGCCATATAGTTGGTAGGGATATCAGCGCAACGGCGGTAGTAAATGCGCAGGAGACTTGGTCCAAATGCAAACGGTCGAGACTTGATTCGACGGAGGTGCAGTTTGAGCAAGCGGACGTATTTAAGCCTTCAGAAACCCAATTTGACGTCGTCTACTGTTGCTTGTTTCTACACCATTTTACAGAGCCTCAAGCGGTCGAGGTTTTGCAGGCCATGAGGAGGGTCGCTACTTTGTCTGTGTTGGTAGATGACTTGACTCGGTCTCGATGGGGATATGCGCTTGCACAGATTGGCTGCCAGTTGCTGTCCCGGTCGCCGGTGGTGCACTTTGATGGACCGCAATCGGTTCGCGCTGCGTTCACGGTCGAAGAAGTTCGTCGATTGGCTGCGCAAGCAGGGATGGAGGGTTGCGTCATCGGTCGCCATTGGCCTGAGAGATACCTCCTGAGATCGGACATCTAGCATGGTTGCGCTGGAACCCCAGTGGGACGTGGTTGTTCTGGGCGCTGGAATAGCGGGCTCGGCGGCTGCGATACTAGCGAGCCAGCAAGGACTAAAAACGCTGTTGGTTGAATCCAAAACGTTCCCTAGAGAAAAAGTATGTGGAGGCTGTCTCAATCTCCGGGCTCAAGCCTCCTTGGTTCGGCTTGGGGCGATAGAGGGGATCGGCAGTGCAGGCGCGGTGCCGATCGACTCGATGCGATTGCAAATCCTGCGTTCTCGCGCGGACTGGCAGGTGCCTCGCATGATGAGCGTAAGGCGGTCTACCTTAGACACGCTCCTGGTAGAGCGTGCGGTCGCATGCGGCGCAAGCTTCGTGGATGGAACATTGGGAAGATTGCTCGCGCCGGAGTCCAATCAAGACAATGCATCGCGGACCATTCGGCTGCAAAAAAATGGCGAATCCACAGACATCGCGTCCAAGGTGGTGTTGATTGCGAGCGGGTTAACACGATCGTCGATTTCCCAGGATGATCAATGGCCTGCGGAAATTGCATCGAACTCGCGTATCGGAGTTCAATGCATGATACCGGAGTCCGATGCGCCATGCTTGGCAGATGGGCGTTTGCACATGTTGGTGGGAACCGATGGGTACGTTGGTATTTGCAAGACCGACGGCGGCTGGTTGGACATCGCAGCGGCGATCGATCCGTTAAGCATTCATCGCTGGGGTAGCATCCCGCAGGTGGTTGAGCGGATCCTTTTGGAATGCGGCATGGGTCCTATTGCGTTGCCAGGAAAAGACCAATGGCTCGCTACACCTAGTTTGACTCGCCATTCACAGAAGGTCTCGGAGCGTCGTGTGTTTTTGATCGGGGATGCGATAGGTTACGTCGAACCTTTCACGGGTGAAGGCATGTCGTGGGCTCTCGCAAGCGCTGAGTCTGTGATCCCTGTCATCAGCGAGATCGCATCGCATGGTTGGGAAGATGGGATGAGCGATCGATGGAACGATTGGGCGTTTCGTCAACAAAGGCACAAACAGAGAACATGCCGTTGGATTGCAGGTCGGATCAGGTGGCCGCGCGGAGCAGCTTGGGTTTTACAGGCTTGCAATTGGTTTCCGCCATTGCGGGCCTCATTTATACGAAGGACAAGTCAATGAGTTTATCGAGCCTAGAATCACCCGTTGCGCAACGAGCAGCAGTCGCGAAGATTTTGGGAATGGCAACGGCCGTCCCTGAACATTCGATCACCCAGGCCGATGCCGCCATCGTGGCTCAGCAACTGCAAATTTCTGAGCGGTGGGGCAAAGCATTGCCGGCCCTCTATCGCAAATCGGGCGTGCAACGTCGCGGAAGTGTTTTATTAGGGCCGGAACTGGGGGATGGAGAGCGTCAAACTTTTTATCGGCCCGCGACTTCAGACAAACCGTTTGGACCGACTACTGCGGAACGGA
This sequence comes from Pirellula sp., assembly GCA_031412875.1. GTDB lineage: Bacteria > Planctomycetota > Planctomycetia > Pirellulales > Pirellulaceae > JBKCUI01. The sequence goes on from JANODW010000396.1 coordinate 3,054, forward strand.
TGCAAGTGTTTTCGAAGCGGGCCGGCCCCATTCTCAGGCGGGCGTGTGCGGCAGCGATCGAACGAGCGGGTCTCGCGGAACATAGCATCTCCCATTTGGTCACCGTTTCCTGCACCGGCTTCTTTGCACCGGGCGTGGATATAGAAATGATCGACTCGCTCGGCTTGGACTCAAACATCCAGCGAACGCACGTAGGCTTCATGGGGTGCCACGGAGCGATCAATGGAATTCGCGTCGCAAAAGCCATTGTCGATGCGGATCCGAGCGCAGTGGTTTTGCTCGGGGCAGTAGAACTATGTAGTTTGCATCAGCAGTATACAGATGACGCTCAGCAACTTGTCGCGAACTCGCTTTTTGCGGACGGTGCCGCGTCGCTGGTGATCGGCTCCTCGGACCCGCAAGGGAGGGATCGCCAAGCCCTCCCGCATCCAAAAGAAATCACTCTGGACCCAAATGCTTCGCACAGTTCGCATTGGTCGATTATCGATACTTTTTCCAAATGGATACCTGGAACAAGTTCGCTTATGAGTTGGACCATTGGCGATTATGGTTTTCGAATGACTCTCGATCCTCAAGTCCCGAGTGTTATTGAAAAGAACTTGGAGTGCGAACTTAGGGAGTGGCTCGAGGGGCATTCGCTGTCGATCGCAGATATCGAAGCATGGGCTATTCATCCTGGCGGTCCGCGGATCATCCAAGCGACAGGGAGCGCGTTAGGATTGCCAGCTTCGTCGCTTGAAGGATCGCTCTCCATCCTTGGGAATCACGGCAACATGTCTTCACCGACGGTTTTGTTCATCCTCGAACACCTCTCGCGGCAGCATCCGAATGCCGATTACGGGATTCTCTTGGCATTCGGACCGGGGCTGTGCATCGAGGCGGTGCTGCTCAAGTCGACAACATCCGCAACCGCATGTAGCGAGGGCCAATTCTGCGACTAGAATAGGGCTCTGGTTTGTCCCGCCCCATCCAATTGACCTTGAATGAATCTGGATCGCTGTAAAATGCTCTTGCGAACTAAAATTTTACTTTGTGTATGGTTTGGAACGGTTGCGATGGGATTATCCGAAGGGGATTCGTTAGCGAGGGCGCATTCAGAGGAACCGTCAACGGTGCAATACCGTCTCTCGTTTCGACAAGCAGAGACGCATCGTGTCGACATCGAAGTGTCCGTTCCGACCGATGCAAAGCCGGAGATCGAGTTCATGATGCCGGTATGGACCCCCGGCAGTTATCTCGTTCGGGAATACTCTCGCCAGGTCGAAACGGTAACGGCCACGAATCCCAAGGCGAACACGGTCCTCAACGTACGCAAAAAAGACAAAAACCATTGGTTGGTGGACTGCGCGGGCGCGGACGAAGTGGCATTGCGATACTCGCTGTACTGTCGCGAAATGAGTGTGCGAACGAATTGGGTTGAACGCGACTTCGCATTCTTGACCGGGGCGGCTACTTTTATTACCCGTTCCGATATGTTGACCAACCCGCATGTCGTCCATATCGACGCGTTGCCGAATTGGCCCAAGGTAGCGACGAGTCTGGCAATGGTGGATCCACGCGATCTGTGGACGCGCCGTGCTTCTAGTTTTGACGAGTTGGTGGATAGCCCGATCCTTTTAGGCGCGATCGACATCCAGACGTTCGAAGCCGGAGGGGCGAAGCATCATTTGGCTACATTGGGAGGAGAAACTTTTTGGGATACCGCATCTGCCGCCAAAGACGTGAAGAAAATTGTGGAGGTGGAACAAGCGTTCTGGAAAGAGACACCTTACAAAGAGTATTGGTTTCTAAATTTGGCCACCG